>JANLFZ010000400.1:5412-5808 GCA_024653385.1 Thermoguttaceae bacterium
GTCACCCCCGAGCAGTTCGACACGGTCTACGGGGTGACCTCGAGGAAGGGCCGGTTCATGGTGATGCCCGCGTTGTTGACCAAGACGTCGATCCCGCCGAGGAAGGCGGCGGCCTCCTCGGCCATCCAGACGGCGGAATCGAGTTCGGTGAAATCGGCCTGGAGGGCGGTCACCTTGGCGCCGGCCCGCTGCGCCTCGTCGACCACCGCCATGGCGCCGTCGCGGCTGTGCGAGTAGTGCAGGGCCACGGCGGCCCCTTCGCGCCAGAACTCCCGGGCGATCCCCTGCCCGATCCCCGTGCCGGCGCCCGTCACCAGGACCCGCTTCCCTTGCATCCGTTTGCCCATGGACATGATGGTTGCTCCTGATTGCCGCGGGGCGTATTCTGGGTTCTAC
>JANLFZ010000401.1:0-5346 GCA_024653385.1 Thermoguttaceae bacterium
GTCGGGCGCCGTGGAGCCGTAGCAACGCACATTCAGCCCGGTTTCTCGCGCCAGGGTGCGGCACCGCCGCGTCATGGCCGGGCCGGTGAATCCGCCGGCCCCGTAATACACCGCATCGACGATCCCGTTGAGCGTGCGGCCTTGCCATTGCGGTCGCGAGATGTCGGCCCGGGCAGCCCAGAGCCGCGGGTCGGCCTCGCCGCGACCTCGGGTCCAAAGGTGGAGGAAGTACTGAAGGGCCAGCCAGTCGTCCCAATGATACGGCTCGTCGGTGGTCCACCACACATTGACGCCGTACAAGACGCGGTGCGCGGCCTTGTTCCCGAAGAAGCACTGCATTTCGGTCTGAGAGTAGCCCCGTTTCTCGAAGTGCTCGATGAACTGCCGCTGCACGGCCAGGAACGCCTCTTGGTACTCGGGCGTCAGCCCGTCGGCAATGAAGGGACCGTTCACATAGTGGGCCGTGACATGCTCCATCGGGTCGCCTTGCCGGGGCCACGGGCCGTGGTAGCGGTAGGTCTCGGGCGACAAGGGCGTGGGCCAACTGTCGTCGAAGGGAAGATACATGCACTCGACCGGCGCGCCGGCTCGGCGGCAATCGGCAAAGGCCTCGCCCGTCAGCAGCGGGCCGACCCAGCGGTCGTACTCATCCCATTCGACCACGACCGACCGGCCCGACCCAACCAGGCGGGGGCGCCAAGCGAAGCAATTCAGCACGCAACGGTGCTCGTGCGCGAGGCGGTAATAGGCGTGCGCGTTTTCGGGAACACGAAAGGCGTTCAGCTCGGGCCAGAAGCTCAATCGGTCGGGCAAGGCGAAGTCGAACACCTCGAGCCGCACCGGCAGCTCGACCTCGGCGCCGTCTTCGGACGCGACGGCCACCACGCCCCCGTATCGCCCCGGCTTGGCGCTCTTGGGGATGTACAGATCGACGTAGACCGTCTGGTTGCGTTGTCCCGGCACGCGGCCATCGACGCTGGGAATCGTGAAGGCTTCGCCGGATTCCATCGGAATACCGTAGGCCGGTTGCCATGTGCCGTGCCGGTTTCTCGCGTACCAGTTTCGGAAGACTTCGACGTTGGCCCGGTCGATCCGCGCGCCGTCGGGGCCGAACAGCGGCTGAGGTCGAACGGCAATTCCCCGAAGCGGCTGGCGGCCCGCGTTGGCGATGACCAGTTGGTAGGACACGGTTTCGCCGCGCGCCCCGAACAGGCATATGCTCGTGCCGTCCCAGACGGCGTTCGTCTCGCCTTCGCGCGCGTCGGCATGTTCCGAGGCCGGTTGGTCGTCGACCGGCTTGCCGTCCACGGGGCTGATCTTGACCAAGCCGGGGACGGGCCATACGCGAAGCGTCCCGTCGGCCTTGACCTCGGCCCTCTTCCGCGGCATCGGCTCGAAGGGCCCCAGGGCCAAACGCCGGGGCAGCGACGGTGAACTCATGGCAGTCAACCGAGCAGGCGGCGAGGCGATTCCACCGGGCGAAACCGCGACGATCTCGATTTCGTAAGGCCGCGCGGGCTCGAGGTCTTCCAGGCAGAACTCGGTTGTGCCGCCCGGGGCCGGGTGCTTTACCCTCCACCGTGCCACGGGTTGGCCATCGAGCCGGACGCGCCAGCAAAAGACGTGGTCGGCCGGCTCGATGGAAAGGCGGATCGCCCCGCGGTCCAGGCCGGCGCGATCGAACGCGGGCTCGGCCGCGAAACGGGGCGCTGCCGGCGCGATCGTCAGCGGGCGGCCCAATCGAACCTCGAGCACCGGCTCGTACCCGGGGTCCTGCGCGCTGGACACGTAGTGGCTGGTCATCGCGGGATTGCCGCCCTCCATGACGGCCAGACCGTCGCTGTCGCCCGCGGCCAGGGCGTACACGAGCGCGGGGGCCACGCGCACGCCGATCCAACCGTCGCGGTACTCTCGGCGCTGGCCCCACGAGCCCAGGCTGTTGCCCGACGACATGATCACGTCGGCCACGGTCGAGCCTGCCCAGGCCCAAGGCCGAAGCCCGCGCGGCGCGGCATTGGCCATGAGGAACGTAGCGCCGTCGGGCGGTCCGTAGGCGACGCGTTGCGACCCTTCTTCCCAATCTTGATTGACCGTCGAGACCCGGAGGTACCGCAGCCCCTCTCCGTCCGCGCAATGCAGGTACAACGTCGCTTCGAGGACCTCTCGCCCCGCCAGCGGCGCGGCGTCGAAGCGAACGAGGGCCAGGTCCTGGATGCTGCGCAGCTTCAGGAGCCGGGCCTTGCCGTCGCCGGCGTGGCGATCCCGCGGCGAGGCATCGGAGAGCCCCACGTCGGCCGTCGCGCGAAGGCGAACCACCGCCTCGTCGGCCTCCTGCCCCCCAGCGACCGCGCTGATTGCCAAGGCCACGATCGCGGCCAGGACACGCGCCGGGCCCAGCCTTCGCGTTGGGTCACGGCTCAAGGCAAGCACCTCATCGGGTAGAAGAATGCGTCAAGGTGGCGTACCGTTTCGGGTCCTGGCGGAAACGGGCCAGGTTCCCGGGCGTGGAGAACATGTAGAGCCGACCGTCGTACACCACGCAGTGGTCGGTCTGTCCGGCCACCGGACGGCCCTCGTCGACCGAGGCCACCGGATCCAGACCCGACAGCGCAGGCACATACCGCTCGGGGTTTGCCACGAAGCGACGTTGTTGCTCCGGGCCGGCCAGGTAATAGGTGCGGCCTCGGTAGACCACGGCATACCGGGCGTCCCCCACGACCCAACGCTCGTTCTGAACCAGTTCGACCGGGCAGAACCCCTCGAGAACCGGCATGCCCGTCGAATCGGCAGGCCGCTGATACCCCGCTTGCATGACCGGTGGATCGGGCTGGACGTAGGCCACGCCGGGCCGCGGCGCGGTCGGAAGGGCCTGCCCGCTCTCGGGCGGCATGGGCGGCGCGCCGTCCGACACGATGGGCGGTTCGAGCGATTGCGGGCGTTGCGGCGGTGCAACCCGTGTGTCCTGCCAGGGACGAGGATTTGCCGGGGAACTCGACGTGGGCGAACGCGGCTCCTGGGCGCCGCGCACCGCTTTCTCGACTTTCTCGACCTTGGGTTCCGACGCCGGCTTCGGCGCGGGCGCCGGCGGCTTTGGCGGCTCGCTCTTGGGTACGGGCGGCGGCAAGTTCGGTGGAGGGGCATCGGGCGGATCTTGAACCGCCGATTCTACGCGCTTGGTTGGCGGCATCGGAGCCGCGTCGTCACGGACCGGACCCGAGGGCTCCCGCTTGGTCGCCGGCGGCATGGGAGGATCGGCTGGGGGCGACGGCACGGCCTCCGGCTGGGGTTTCTTGAGTTGTTCCGCACGGGTCGGTGCCTGGCCCGCGGGGGTCGGAAGCGGGGTCCGGCCAATCGCTTCGGGGAAGTGCTGGTCTGGACGCGGTTGGCCCGGCCATTGCCGCCACGTTGGGGAGAAATACCCGAACCCGGCCGTGTTGGCGCGGCAACAGGGTGCCGACGGAACACCTCCGTGGTAGGTATCGTGGGCCTCCAAGAGCGGCACGGCACTCGGCCCAAGAAGCACCAAGGCCGAGCCCAAGACGGCTCGCGTTCGGCGTAAGAATGACTGCATTTGGTTTCCCCCCAACAACTTAGTCACGGCAAAAAACTTGTCGCATTCAAGACGCTTGCGTCCCCGTCCCCCTCATGCCCGAAGGGGCCGTCCCATTGTCGTAGGCTTCGCCGCGAAAAATGGGACAGTCCCCACGAACGGTTACAATGGCCCTATTCGGCGCTTTCGGAATAATCGGCAAGTTTTCTCAGCCACTTTGCCTGTTCTTGGGCAAGGTCTCGGCGATTGCCGAAACGCGCTACCCAGGCGCGATACCCCGGGCGCACTGGGCGCTCGATAGCGCCCTCCTCAGGGGGTAAGCCACCGTATTCCTTGTCCACTCTGGGACGCGGCCAGTACAATCGGGCAGCGTCATCGAAGTACCACCACGTTGGAGGCCGAGCACATGCTGGGTGTCGAGTTGGGTGCGGCAGACTATATCGAGCGGCTCAAGGTCGAGCTGGGACGAGTGAACCTCGAGGAAGTCCAGCAATTCTCCGATCTGCTGTTCGACGCATGGCAGCATGGCCGCTTCGTGTTCCTGGTAGGTAACGGCGGCTCGGCCTGCACCTGCTCGCACTTCGCCGAAGACCTGGGCAAGAACTGCGTCCGGCCCGAGGACGTCGCCAACGGCGGCCGCCGGCTCAAGATCCTCAGCCTGACCGACAACGTGGGTTGGATCACCGCGTTGGGCAACGACTACGCCTACGATCAGATCTTCGTCCAGCAACTGATGCACTACGCCACTCCCGGCGACCTCTTGATCGCCATCAGCGGCTCAGGGAACAGCCCCAACATCTTGGCTGCCGTCGACTGGGCCAATCGCCACGGACTGACCACCTTCGGCATGACCGGCTACGACGGCGGCAAACTGAAGAAAGCACAGAAGTGCGGCATTCACGTGCCCCTTTGCGACATGGGCATGGTCGAGAGCATCCACCTGTGCATCGGCCATTGGGTGGTCGACGATCTGATGGCGCGCATCGCGGGCACGGGGAGAAGAGGGATGAAGGATGGGAGATGAACGATGACCCGCGCTGAACTCGTACGCAAGGCGATCCACTTCGGTTATCCCGAGCGGGTACCGATCTGGTTCGTCAACTGCGACCAGACCGAAGGCGATGCGATCGTCTACCATCTTTCGCTCAACCGGCCGAACGACGATCCGCCCGGGACCAACGAGTGGGGCTACAAGCTCGAGAAGCTTGGCGATGGCACCATGGGCCATCCCGTGGCTCCCGCGCTACCCGACTGGGAGTCGGCCGAGCGACTCGAGGCGCCGCCGCTGCGCGAGGACGAACGCATGGCCCCGGCCAAGGCGTACTTCGATCTTTGCGAAGACCGCTACCGGCTGGCGAGCCTCGACCTGTCGGGTTTCACGGTCTACACGCTGCTTCGCGGCTTCGAGAACAGCATGACCGACTTCCTGGTCGAGCCGGAGAAGGCCGCCCGCCTTTTGGATTTGATCTTCGACTGGGAATGCGACCTGATCCGCCTGTGCGCGCGGCGCGGTTTCCATGGGATGCACTTCGCCGACGACTGGGGCACGCAGAGCGGGCTGATGATCTCGCGCCCCTTGTGGTCCAAGTTGTTCAAACCTCGCTATCAGCGCCAGTTCGCCCTGGCCCGCGAACTGGGACTGGACGTGTGGTTCCACTGTTGCGGGAACATCACCGAGTTGGTCGAGGATTTCCACGAGATCGGCACCTCGGTGCTGAACCTCTCGCAGCCGAACGTGATCGACGTGGTCGAGGTGTCTCGCCGGCTCCGGGGAAAGCAGTGCTTCCTCATGCCGA
>JANLFZ010000401.1:5356-5804 GCA_024653385.1 Thermoguttaceae bacterium
CGGTGTCGATCTCCGGGACGCCGGAAGAGATCTATGCCGAGGCCCGGCGCTTGTTCGACCTGTTGGCGGTCGAATCGGGCGGGTTCATCGGCTACGTCGAGGAGTACGGCTGCATGGGCATGTCGAACGAGAACTACCGCGCGTGCGCCGAGGCATTCCGCAGGCTCACCCATGGGACACGTTTTCAACGCGCCGTGTCATGATCGTAGGCGTGGACTTGAACGGTGATGGGAGGTCTACCCGACGAGAACCCGTCAGATAACTCTCGACATTCCGGAAAAGGTGCTCTTGGCGGAAAAGGCTGACGATGCGGGTATGATGTACCCATCATCGAGAAGTACGAGTGGGTCGTGAACATCGACCCGCGTTTCACCCCGTTGGAATGGTTCTCCCTCGACCTTGGCCCCGGCGAGCTGGCCGCCATGGCGATCAGCGAGCGCCATGGCGG
>JANLFZ010000402.1:0-4609 GCA_024653385.1 Thermoguttaceae bacterium
GTCCCCTTCGGACGTGAAGGGGACAGGCACGTTTTTCGGCCCGCAAGGGGCCGAAAAACGTGCCTGTCCCCGGCCTGTGAACGGTTACGGCCCGAGGCTCATTTCTTGGCCGCGGGTTTCTCGGCGGGCTTGGCGGGCGACTTGGCCTTGCCTTCCGCCTTGCCGCTATCTTTGCTTTCCTCGTCGTCGGGTTCCTTCGCGGCGGGCTTGGCGGCGGCCTTCGGGGCCTCCTTGGCCGGCGCGACATCGGCTCCGGCCGGCCGATCGAGCTTGTACAGCGGCAAGTAGCGGTAGTACACCTCGAGGGTCAGCGCGGCCAGGCTGGTGACGAACAGCCGCCCGCCGGCGTCGCCCCAAGGGTCCTTGCTCGGCTTGTCGGGATCCCAGCTTCCCATCGCGCAGCCCTCCTTGCACTGCGTCTCGATGAGCACGCGCCGCATCTTGCGGTTCCAGTTGTCCCAGTCGGGGCCGGGCACATTGTGCATCACCTGAGTGGCGTAGTACCAGTAGTAGAGGCTGCGGAACTTGTTGTCGGGCATTTGCCGCATCAAGGTGGCCAGCCCTTCCTGCATCGCTGGTTCCTCGGGGCGCGCCCCCATGTATTGCAGACAGAGCAGGCCCACCGCCGTCATGGTGGGCGTGGCCTGGCCGTCGGGCAGGTAGGAGAAGTTGCCCCCGTACGACCCCTTGGAACACGACTTGAGAAACAGTTTGGCCCCGTCGAACGCCTTGACGTTGACGTAGATGCCGGCCATCTGGGCGCTCTTGAGGGCCATGACCTGCCAGCCCACGACCGAGGTGTCTCCCTCGTCGCCCGGGTTGTATCGCCAGCCGCCGGTCCGCGGATGTTGCGCGTTCTCGATGAAACGAATGGCCGCCGTCGCCGACTTCTGGATCGTCGGGTCCTTGGTCAGCCCATACGCCTCGCAAAGCGTGATCGTGGCTAGGCCGTGCGAGTACATGGGCGAACCGACGCCGGACGCGAGATTGCCGTCGGGCTTCTGGTTCTGCATGAGCCAGTAGAGGCCGTCGTAGATGGTCTTCTGATAAGGCCCCTTCGACTTGTGCGTCTGGCCGGCCGCCAAGAAGGGTAGTAGGCCCAAGGCCGTGGCGCCGGGGTCGGCCTTCGCGGTTCCCGGGCCGGTGCAGGTGGGGTCTTTGCACCGTTTGTTGTACTCGCCGATGCTCCAGGAGCCATTGGGCGACTGGTGACGTGCGATCCAGTTCAGCGCGGCGGCCACGGCGCGTTCGGACTGGCGAGTGCCGCCGAACCCGCCGACCATGGCCTTGCGGCTCCCCTGCCCGCGACCGCCAAAGCCGCTGCCGCCGCCCCCCATGCCCGGGTTCGGCCCCGTGCCGATTCCCACGCCCACGCCCCCGCCGCCCTTGACCGCGATGCCTGGCCCGGTGCCGGTGACCGTGAAACCGCCCAGCCCGCCCAGCGATGGGCCCGTGGCCGTGGTGGCCATGCCGCCGCCGGCCTCGATAAACACGGGGTTGTCGTCGTAGTAGATTTCTTCCTGCGCGGGACCGCCACCAGGCGGCTGGTTGAGGGTCAGCGTGTCGGTGTTCAGTTCCGTGGGATCCAGCGGGGCATCGCCCAACTCGAACCGCTCGATGTTCTGTTCCGTCTGCCTCTCGTCTTGTTTGGCCTCGTCGAAACTGGGCACCTCTCCCTGCGTTTCTCCGCCGACGCGAGTGCCGATGAGCATCAGCACGCACATGAGCAACATGTGGAACACGAAGCTCGAGGCCCACCACGCGCCCTCGGTGCGGATCCACTCCATGACTTGTTCGGTCAGGGCGGGACCTTCGGCCTCGGTCCCTGCTGGTGTGGCGGGGGCGGGTTGCGGCGACTGGGTCTTGTCTTTCGCCGGCGCGTCGGGCTTGGTTGGTGGTTGGGGACTGGCCTTGGCCTCTTTCACATCGGGCTTCGCCATGGCGTTTCTTCCCCCCGGAACTCTCGATTTTCCTAGTGCTTACGCCGATTATTCGCTCTTTGCAGGCCCCGTGTCAAGTCCGCCGTCGAAGCCGATCGTGTGGCCATTGCCACCCGCAATGCCGAATGGCGAGGCCGTCTCTTCGGCAGATCGAGCCGTCTCCAGCCGCCCCACCTCGCCGGCCCGATCCAACCATTCGTCCACCGCCAACTGCCCGGACCGAGGCGTGTCGCCGTGGATTTCGCGCATCGAGCCGTGCCGCTTCCGCGTTCGCAATAGGACGCTGGCAAGCTGCCACCCGACAATCGCAACCACGAATACCCCGAAAAGCAGCAGTCCAAGCACCTTGGCGGTGGGCGACTCGGCAACCCAGGCCGTTTCGGAAGGTGGAGGCGCCGGCGGCTTGACGCGCATGACGCGCCCCACCAAAACCGGAGCATAAAGCGGCTTGTCGCCCGGCTTCGACAGCGCCGAATGATAGCTCAGCATCTTCAGAAAGTAGCCGGCCACGCGCACGTCTTCTTGAATCAGTTCGCCGACCGGGAGGTCGTCGGGTTTGTCGACGATCACGACGCTGTAGAGCCATCCGCCGGACTGCGTGGTGTAGCCCCAGGCTTCGTAGAGTTCTGCGCCGTCGCGGGTTTTCTCCGGCATTTTGAGGACACGGCGCAGGTGCAAGTCCAGACGCACGAGCTTGCCGCGGAGCTGCTTGCGGTTCTGCACGAAATCGTTGAACGTCACCTTGCCGCGTTCGCTACCCGCCCGCTGCCACATCCCCTCGAACGGCTGGCGCAGGACCCATCGGACCAACCGGTCGTATGCCTCCATTTCCTCACGTTGGAAGTAGAACGTGAAATCGTCCAGCGCAAGGGCTTCTTCCTTGAACGCTTCCCACTCCTCGTAGTCCTGATCGGTCAGCGCGGCGGGGCCATTGCCCGGAGACTGGGAAGCCAAGCCGGCGTCCGAACCGCTTCGCGATTGGTCTGGCGGCGCGGACGTCACCGCGGCCGACGGGGCCTTCGAATCCGCGGCGTGGCTTAAGGCCTCGGCGGTCATGGTTTCGGCGGCGTTCGGCTCGGATTCGGCCGTTTCGTCGCTGGCAAGCCACCGCCACACCGAAGGATCGCGGGCGCGCGACATCAACATGGCGATCACCACGAGCATGGTGATCATGCTCAACAGGCGCAGCATCTCGCCGCCGCTGAACATCCGCCTCGAAGGTGTGCGATGCCGGGGCCCGCGCCGCATGGGACGCCTGAGAATGCCTTTCGTTCCGGTGGATCGGGTGTCTTGTCAGGGCCGGTCCGCAGCGTGCGCTACTTGGCCGGCACCTCGGTCTGGGGAAGCTCCACGAAGCTTAGCGAGAGCTTCTTGTCGCCGGGCATCTTCTGCCGGGTGAAGACGTCCACGACCTTCATCAACTCGTCGTACCGAACGCGCGACGGCACCTGGATAATGACCTGCTCGAACGGATTGACCGGGTTGCTGAAGATCGACTGGAGCTTGTTGTTCAACTGATCGAGCGTTCCGACGGTGCTCCCCTCGCCCAGCTCGCCGATGGTGTACGAGAGGGCCTTGCCCGGGTCCCGGCTCTGGATGTTGTTGTTCAGCGTGATGACCAGGGTGCTGACGCCCTTGGGGACCTCGCCCTCTTTCGGGGCCATTTCGCCGATGTCGCGTTGCTGCCCCTTTTGGAGCACGGGGGTCGGCGGCGGCAAGCGGAGGTTGACCTGCCCCTCGACCGGCGCCGGCTTGAACGTAAGGATGAAGAACGTCAGAAGCTGGAAGGCCATGTCGAGCATCGCGGCCAGGTTCAGCTCGACTTCCTCCTGCGACTTGCGGCGTCTGCGTCGGCTCATGTCATCCCTCTTCCCGGTTCAGGGCCTTCAGGGCGAAGTTCCGGAACCCGTGCTGCTGGCACGCCTCGATCACCCGGTGGACCATGTGGTACTCGGTTCCGCGGTCCGCCCGGATGACGACCGTCGTGGGCAACTCGTCGCCGGGTTGGAGTTTCGGGTTTTTCTGCCGGGCCGCGAGCAACTCGGCCTGGGCCTCGCCCGCAATGTAGCTTTCCACCGTGCGCGACTGCCCGTACACGTTCAAATTGCCCTCCTTGGTGATGTTGAGAATCAAGAGCGAGACTTGGCCCTGGGCATCGACGGCCCGGGCGCTTCCGACGACCGGCAACCGAAGACTGGTGTCCAGCGCCGCGGCCTTGAAGTTCATCACCAGCATGAAGAAGGTGATGAGCTGAAAGACCATGTCGAGGATCGGCGTAAGATTCGGTTTTCCGGATGAGCTTTCGAGTTCCGACATGCGCGGGCGACTCCCCACGTCTGTTGAGGGACGGCCCTTGCGGGCCATCGACCTCGCGGGGCGGCTCGCCAGGGCCTCCCCGCGGCGTCAATCGGGTTATGCCTTCCTGGTTACTCCAAACGGGGCGCGGTTTTCGGGCCGACCTGGGCCTGGGCGGGTTGGGCCCCCGGAGCCCCCGCCGGCTTGGCTCGGGCCGCGTGCGCGAAGTGCCGCAAGTAATTGTCGGCCTCCAACGCCGCCGTGGTCGTGATCACCGACAATCTAGTGCCGTATCCTTGCACCCCCTGGGTGATAGAGGGTGGACACGTGGACTATGTGCTCGAGGTGGAATCTATCGGTGATCCTGCAAAAAT
>JANLFZ010000402.1:4619-5796 GCA_024653385.1 Thermoguttaceae bacterium
AAGAACGAGAAGAACCAGATCGCGGGGACCGACAGGGCCACCCCTTCGAACGTCAGCAACAGGGCCTCGGAGATACCACCGGCCACCTGGCTGGCCTTCAACGTCGTATCGTACATCGCAATCACGCTGAAGCTGGAGATCATCCCCTTGAGCGTGCCCAACAGTCCGATCATCGGCCCCAACGTGCCCAGCACGGCCAGGACGCTGATCCGCTTTTCCTGCTCGACATGGATCGCCTCGCCCACCCGGTCCATCACGTCGCGGGCCTCGGCCAGGCCGTTGGGTAGCTCCGTAATGCCCGTGCTCAACAGCCGGCTGAAAATCGAGTCGTCGTCCTTGACCACATTGAACACGCCCTTGAAATCCCGTTGGCTCAAGAGATCTTGGACCCGGCCGGTGATTTCCGGCGGGACAGCAATGGGAAGCCGCAATTCCCAGAAGAGTTTGCCTACCGTGGCCACGAAGTAGACCGACAGGGCCAGGATGAACAGCCCGATCAATCCGGACGCTTCGATGAACCACTCCAGGGCCGACTTGACCTGCTTGGGCGCGCCGGGGGTCCCATCGGGTTTGGCCTCGGCCTTCTCGGCTTTGGCGTCGCCCTCGCCTTCGGCCGCGGCCGGCTTGGCCTCTTCCTCAGCCGCCATGACCTGGCGAGACAGCCCAATCGCTACGCATACCGCCACCGCCACGAGCAACCAAGCCCACTCCCGAACCAACCACCGCTGTGTGTTCATATTCCGTGGTCCCAAAAAGATTTACCGCACGCGCGGCTTCAGTCGGCCGCGGCGACGATCCGGGCCGATTGAGAAGCAATACAATTGTTGGCCTGTTCCGAACCCAGTCTGGCGGGGGGGTGTCCAGACTCGCTTTGATCTGCCAGAAAGTATCCCCGCGATTGCAGGTCGGCGGAGATTGCGCCCAGATCCCACCGAATCGTGCAAGGGCTTACCACTACCAGAATAACTCAAGGCTGCCACGGGTTCAAGCATTCCTCGCATTGCGGCCGCCGGTCTGGAACAACCGAAAAAGAACTTCCCGCGCCATCCGATGATTCACATCCGACGAGTCGTCCAGAGCACGGCGTTGGCCACCATGCGAAGGAACGCGGGCTGTTGAAAATCGTTCGGATGTCCCAACGACGTGTAGAACACCCGGCCCCCCCGATGGAGTCGCG
>JANLFZ010000403.1:0-427 GCA_024653385.1 Thermoguttaceae bacterium
GCCAGGGTCTTAAGCGGACTGTTTTCTCTGGGAGGCCAGCCGCTGGCTGCGGATTTCAAGGCCCTCAAAGCAGCCGCCCAAAACGTGCGACTGGTCGAGCACTGCTACCAGCCGTTCCACCAGCCCAAATGGTCCAGCCGTAGCGAACAACGCTTTACGCTTCGCGGAGTCATCGGCGGCGGTGTGTACGCCGACGTGCCCTGGGCGCTGGTCCCCTGGATGCTTTGGGGCGGACGCTTTCACGTCGGCCCCCACCGCGTGGCCGGCGCCGGCGGATGGCGCTTGGTGCTCGACTGAGCCACCCCTGCTGACTCCTCTCATCATTGCCTCCATGGCTGCCGGCACAGGATCAGGCCCCGATTCCTCCGCGGAACGCTCGTCTCCTTATCGGAGCGAACCTCGCGCCATGGCCTCGTCGTCGTTTGGG
>JANLFZ010000403.1:437-5778 GCA_024653385.1 Thermoguttaceae bacterium
CGCGGCACTGCCGCAGGCGGTGGCCGCGCGCCCACGGGTTTCCTCGACACTCCCGCATGCAGTCCAGCCCCAGTTACAGATTGGCGGCCACAAAGGGCGAGCTTGCCGCGTTGAGCCGGGCTGAAGTGGAACCTGCCAGGCTCAGCGTGGCGATCTTCTGGGTATAGCCGCACAAGCGGACCGCCTCGGCCACCTCCTCCACCAGCGTCCCGTCCCCCGAACACACCAAGACCAGGCTCGCATCCGACGCGTCCAGAAGCCTACCGGTCATAAATAACAGCAAACCATCGGCATTGGAAATCCGCTCCCAACCTCGGCAACTGCGAACCAGGCGCGGGCGCTTCACGTGGGGCGTCCACCCGCACCGGGCCAGAAACTGCGCGCGGCGATTCGAGCCTTCCGGTTCGGCCAGGACGACGTGGCGCCGGATCGCCGCCGCAGCCGCCTCCAGCTCTTGACCCAAGGTCCCCCAGCGGATCTGCAACCCTAAATCCTCGGCCCCGCGATCGAGGTTCTGGACGTCGGCCACCGCCAGCACATTTTCCCCAGCCAAAGCTTGCAAAGGACCGGTGTAGGCGGCCACCTCCACCCACCGCCAGCCGAAACGCCGGCGGACCTGCGTGCCCTCCTCATGCTCCCCAAGGCATCCACCGCGCCGCGGCCGAGCCATGGGAGGTGCAAAGGGGTTCCGGTGTTCGCCAAAACGGAGAGGAAGAACAGTCGCGCTCACGGCTCTAATCTCCTCGGGTACTGGTTTGACACACACAGGCGTTTCTCTTGCGATTACGACCAGCACTTTTGCTTGTAATGCAAGAGCTGGAGCACGGCTTCCTCCACCACCGCCACCTTGGTCTTGCCCTCCATGGACTGGGCCATACTTCCGCTCAGGTCGATGGCCAACACCGCGGTCTCCGAAGGATGCCGGCGACGATTCCGCCCCACGTGCCCTCCGGTTGCCCGCACCAACGCCTCCGTCAGCGCGCGCAAGCTCTGCACCGAAACGAACCGGCCGCCGCTGGCCTGGCTGATCCGACGCAGCAGTGCCTCGTCGAATTGGTCCCCAAAGCCAATGGCGCATACCCGAACCCCCGCTCCCTTGGCCTGCTCCACCACCGTGTCGATCTTCCCGACTTCCACGTTCGGATACCCGTCCGAAAGCAGCCATATCCTCCGCCAGATCCCCAGCGGCAGCTCTTCCAGCAATCTCACCGCCTGCCGCAGACCATCGGCCAAGTTCGTCAGGCCCCCCACCTGTTCGTGCAGCTTCTGACTGTAGGCCAGCAGTTGCGGATCAAAAGGATCGGCCGGTTTGGCCAGCACGACACCCCGGTCGCTGAAACCCACAATGCCGATGCGGTCGGGGCCATACACCCGCCGCTGGCGTCCTCCTGACTGCACTTTGCGGCCGGGCACCTGCGAAGGACACGTCGAAGGCACCGTTCGCGAAACGCCACCCCCAACACCCAACACGTCGAACAAACCTGCCAGGAACCCACGCATCTCTTTGGTCCTTGTGACTGCTTGCCATCACACGCCGCGGCTAGGTCGCAAGCTCCAACCCAACCGACCCCTCCTCACCTGCATGCTCTACTGAACGCGCTTCCGATAGACCCCGGCCCACAGCCGGTACGGCTGGCCCGTGCGACGCTCCCGAATCCAGCCTTCCCGCCACCGGCATCCGTGAACCTCACAGGCGTACACCGCCATGGGGTCCCCGGCATGGCTGGTCGACTCCGCGATGAACTTCATCCGCACCGGGATTGCGTGCTTGGTGCATAGTACCTCCAGATCCTTCATGAACTGCGGTAGCCTCGCAGGCTCCTCAATCACTATCACCCGACGCCCATGGATTCCGTTGCCGTGATACCGACCAAACAGCGACATCACCCTTCTCCTTTCTTTCTTGAACTTCGGCGTCTTGCAAGACTGCAAAGCCCGTGCCAGAAGGGCGGATGGCCAACGTGCGGGCTGTGGAACGTGCCGCCCACACCGCTCATAGAAAGGCGCAACCCCCGCGCCAAGAAACCAAGAAGGCCCCGCAGACCCCGCTTTTTCCGCTCCTCTTGGGACCAGCACGCAAGTCTCACGGGACCCAGCCATCTCCCAAGCCGGATTCCCCATCCCCTGCCAAGTGACGTGCTCCCCCGCCTCGTTCTCTCGCGAGCGAAAAGCCCCCGGTAACCCGCAACCTCCAACTTCACCGGCCAGAGGAAAGCATGTCGGGCCTTGCGCTGGCGTGTCATGCACTGCGACACGCCGATATCTCACAATCTCACAGGGACCGGTCGGATCTCTCAGCCTTGGCACGCCAACTGCATGGTGTCCCCCGGAGACCATTGGCTTCGAGACTTCGAGACCCTCGCCCCCTCGTGTCCGCTATGCCCTTTGTCATCGCCTACGACATCGCCGATCCTCGCCGCTTGCGCCGCGTGGCCCGCTTCTGGGAACGCCATGCCATCCGCTGCCAGAAACCCCTGGAAGGAATCGCCCGGGGACGAGTGCTCCCCCTGGAGCCACGTTGCGTGATCGCCGAGCCCGCAACATAGCACTTCGTCCACAAAGCGTAAACCATGAAGCCCCACACCCAATCCCCAACCCAACCGCCACTCGATCGTTCACTCTGGAATCTTCAGGCGCGCATCCACCAACAAGCGTGCCGCGGTTCCGGCCCTATGCCCAATTTGGCCGAGATACTTGTCGATCGCCACAACCTCGCAGCCGCTTGGCACCGCGTCAGCTCGGCCGAAGGACACAATACCCCAGGGCCCGACGGCGTTACCGTTGCCGACATCGCTCCCAAGGCCGACGCTTGGCTGGCCCAACTGGCCATCGACCTCAAGAACCAACGCTACCGGCTCCAGCCGCCCCGTTGGGTACATATTCCCAAAACCTCCGACCCCACCCGCTCCCGACGCCTCGGCATCCTCAACGTCCGCGACCGCGTGGTCCATACAGCCCTGAAACAAGTGCTGGAACCCCTCTTGGAACCTCTTTTCGTCCCCACCAGCTTCGGCTATCGCCCCGGGCTCTCCGTCCCCACCGCCCTGGCCGCCGCCACACGCCGGCTAGCCGGACCTTCCCATGCCCTTCCGTTCCGTTGGGCTCTCCACCTCGACGTTGCCGACTGCTTCGATTCCATCGACCATGCCCTCTTGATGGACATGCTCCGCCACCACGTGGCCGATCCACTGGTCCTTGGACTCCTCCAGCAGGTGCTGGCGGTCGGCGGGCATTCGGTAGGCCGCTTCTGGCGCCCACGCACGTGCGGATTGGTTCAGGGTAGCTCCCTCTCCCCGCTCTTGTGCAATCGGTACCTCCATCCGGTCGATACGGCGCTGTCGGCCCTCGCTGCCCCCGCCGGCCCCCGCATTGCCTCGTTCCGCTATGCCGACGACCTCCTGCTCTTGGCCCCTACCCCCCGCGACCTGCGCCGCGCGGTCCGCTGCGTCCAACGCGAACTCGCCAGACTCCGCCTGCGTCTCCGTTCGCCTCGCTCCGCCGCGTAGCATGTGGGCAAGAGCATTGCCTGGTTGGGCGTCGAAATCCGTCCTCGAGAAGCCTCCTGCAACAACGTCACCACCTTCGGCTACGTGGTCCCCCGACCCAAGCTCCAGCAGATGCTCGATACCCTCACCCAACTCACCGAGCCCCCCGAGGGGCGCCTCGATGTCCGCGTCTACCATCTGGCTGGCTGGCTCGCGTGCCTGAACGAACAGCTCCAGGCCTGGCGCCATGCCTACGAGTTCGCCGACAACGCCCCCGAGGTCTTCCGCGCCGTGGACGACCACGCCCACCGGCGGGTCCAGCGACTCCTGGCCCGCGTCACCCGCAAAACCTACTCCCAACTCAACCGCCTCTACCGCCAACGCCTCCCTCGCGGCTTCTTCACTTGGCAAGTCGATGGCGTCCAACTGGTTGTCCTATCGGCTCGTGCCCCAAGGGCCCCCCAGGTCCGCGTCCGCCAGCCCCCTTGGGCCCAGCACCGCATGTCGAAGCCCCAAGACTCCGAAAACCCCTAGACCACTTGCTCCACCGAGGTCACGCCCATGCCTACACCAACCACCCTTGCCACCCCCGTTGTCCACCTGGTCGGACCTGGCAAGCTGCACGTTGCCTCCGGCCAACTGGCTTTCACCGCCCCCGATCGCCAACCCCTCCGCTTTGACGCCCAAACCCTTCGCAGCGTCTTCTGCTATGGCCAAGTCAGCGTTTCGGGAGACGCCATCGAACTCTTGCTGCACCATCGTGTCGAACTTTGTTGGATGACTCAAGCCGGCTTCCGCTGTCACGGACGCTTGGTCGGCGACCATTCCGACTCCACCTCCATCCGCATCCTCCAACACCGCGTGCTGGCCCTGCCTTTCCTTCGCCTCGTGTTGGCTCGAGAGATCGTCCAAGCCAAAATCCGTTCCCAGATCGACGCCGCGCGACATTACCAACGTCAAGGCTGCCGTGCGGCTGGCACCATCCTCGGGCCGCTCCAACATACGTTGGACCAATGCCGACAAGCCAGCTCCTTGGATAGCCTCCGCGGAATTGAAGGCCATGCCAGCGCCCTATGGTTCCAAGCCTTCGCTCAGTTGCTGCGTGCCCCTTGGCAGTTCCCTCGCCGCACCCGTCGCCCTCCCACCGATCCCGTCAACGCCTTGCTCAGCTTGGCCTACACCTGGCTAACCCAACGGGCTGCTGCCGTGGTCCAAGCCCGCGGCATGGAAGTGGCGCTGGGCGCCTTGCACGACGTTCATCCCGGCCGCCCCTCCCTGGCGTGCGATCTCATCGAACCCCTGCGCGTCCCGGCCGTGGACCGTTGGGTCATCAAGCTCTGCAACCGCAACGAAATCTCCCCGGCCGATTTCATTCACGAGGGCTCGGCCTTCCGCCTCGCGACCCAGGTCTTCGGCCGCGTGCTGGCCAATTGGGAAACCCATTACTCGCAAACCCGCCAGGATCAAGCCCTCCAAGCAAGGCTCGAGGACATTGTAAATGGCCTCCGACGTTTGGCAGAACACGGGATTACGACCCAGCACGCAGGATACATACCCCCATTGCCTGAGGGGATCCTAAACCCGTGAAACCCCAGGACGTCCAGGCAAGACCCCAACTGACAGGCAGAAAAGGAGATGCATCGTGTCGCGTGCCTTGGTCGCAAAGGAGCCGGACGGCTCCAACCGCGCGAAAGCCACGATCCAGGCAAACCCCCTTGCCAAATGTCTGGCCGGCCGTATGATAGGACGACAAGGTTCTGATACTCCGGCCGCTCAGAGGCCGTTGAAACTTGGTGGGCAGGCAGGGTATGTACTGGAGGGGAAACGGATTCTGATACTCCGGCCGCTCAGAGGCC
>JANLFZ010000404.1 GCA_024653385.1 Thermoguttaceae bacterium
ACCCGGTCCGGCTCGTCCCAGGTATGGCGGATCGCCATCGACGGCGGCGAGGCCGGACCGGGTCGAGAGGAAGAAGACGCTCTTGCCGTCGGGCGACCAGGACGGGCCGTGGTCGCCGGCCGGGTGCGCGGTCAGGCGCCGCAGGCCGCTGCCGTCGGTCCGCACGAGCCAGAGGTCGGTTTTTCCCTTGTTCTCGGCCAGGTCGGTGGTGCGGAGCGTGAATACGACCCAGCCCCCGTCGGGCGAAACGCGAAACTCCGAGATCCGCTCCATGGCCAGCATGTCGTGGACCGAAAAGGGATGCGACGCCGCGCCGGCAGGCGCGACCCCCAACCCAGCAATCACCAGGTACAAGAGAGCGGTGTTCATGGCGGGTGCCTTGGATGGCCGTTCCTCGTAGAATGGACCTTCGCTGGAGTCTATGCTAACCCAAACGGCCCGACATTCCAGTTCCATCGATCGCAAAACCACTCCACGCCGGGAGGAAGGAGATCCAGTTTGCAGCAAGAGTCGACCACTTCGGTAGGGGCGGACGTGTTCCCGGCCGCGCGGCCCACCATCCGATTCGACCGGAACGAACTCGCCGGCGCGTTCGGCGATATGGGGACCGACGTCCCCCTTTTGATTGGGGTGGCGCTAGCCGCCGGGCTCGATGGAACAAGCGTCCTCGTGATGTTCGGGGTCATGCAGCTTCTGACGGGTCTGGTGTACCGGATGCCGATGCCTGTCCAGCCCCTGAAGGCGATGGCTGCCATCGTGATCGCCCAACAGGCCTCCGCGGCGACGCTCTACGGAGCCGGTCTGGCCATCGGATTCGTCATGTTGGTTCTTACGGCCACGGGTCTGCTCGACTGGTTGGGCCGTGTGGTTCCGAAGTGTGTCGTGCGGGGCATCCAGCTTGGACTCGGGCTCCAACTGGCTTCGGTCGCACTGGGGAAGTTCATCCAGGCCGATGGCATTTCCGGGTACGCACTCGCTGCCGCTGCATTTGTCATCACGATCCTGTTGATTGGCAACCGGCGGTTTCCCGCGGCCCTGCCTGTCGTGCTCCTCGGCTTGGTGTATTCGGTGATCTTCCACGGGGACGGCGGCCTGGCTCGCAGCTTCGGCTTCCATCTGCCCCGTCTGCATGTTCCTCAGCCCGCCGACATCGTGGCGGGTTTCTTGGTCCTTGCCTTGCCGCAGATACCGCTTTCCCTCGGGAACTCCATCCTCGCCACCCGGCAACTGGCCGAGGACTTGTTCCCCGATCGGCGCCTTACGATCCGCAAGATCGGCCTCACGTACGCGCTGATGAATCTTGTCAACCCGTGGTTCGGCGGCGTGCCCACCTGTCACGGCGCGGGAGGGATGGCGGGGCACTATGCCTTCGGCGGCCGAACGGGCGGATCCGTCATCCTGTACGGCCTGATCTTCGTGTCGCTCGGCCTGTTCTTCGGCGCGGGCTTCGACCATGTGGCCGGGGCCTTTCCGCTGCCGATGCTGGGCGTCGTCCTGCTGTTCGAGGCACTGGCGCTGATCTGGTTTGTCCGCGACACGGCGCTTTCTCGTTCCGAGTTTCCGGTCACCGTGCTGGTGGGTCTTCTTGCCGTGGGGTTGCCTTATGGATACGTCATCGGACTCGTCGTGGGAACCGCGCTCTTCTACGTCGGTGCGGGCGCGCGCTTGGTCAGCCCCGACGCGTGAAACGGATACACCGCACCCCACTCGGGCAGTAAATGAGCAATGACCTTCGGGACTTCACGACGAGGAGTTGAGAGCCATGGCATTGGATTCGCGAGCGAGCATTTCACGTCGGGCGTTTGCAGGCCGCACCCTTGGAATCGCGGTGGGCGCCATGGCCGCAGTTCCGGGGGCTGCCCCATCCGCGGCCACTGGGCCGACCGCGGCACCCCGGTTCCTCGACGTCCATGTGCATCTGACCCAGGCCTGGGCGAGTTCGCCCATGCTCTCCGTCGAAACACTCCTCCACTGGATGGACAAGCACGGGGTGGTCCAGGCGGTGGTCTTGCCCCTGGTATCGCCGGAGGCTTGGTACTACACGATCGGCTGCGATTGGGTTCTGCAACAGACGCAGCCCCACCGTGACCGGCTGATTCCCTTTTGCGACATCGATCCGCGCACCGTGTACCTCAAGCCTACGGAAATGGCGCCCATGCTCGCCCGGTACGTGGCAGCGGGGGCCAAGGGACTGGGGGAGCACAAGTGCGGCACGGCGATCGACGACCCGCGCAATCTGAACATCTTCCGCGCGTGCTCCGAGTTGCACTTGCCGGTGCTGCTGCACATGGACAGCGTGCGCAACACCGATGCACCCGGCCTGCCGGGCCTGGAGCGGGCCTTGAAGGCGGCGCCCGGCGCAACCTTCATCGGCCATGCCACCGCGTGGTGGTCGTCTATCTCTGCAGATGTCACGCCTCAGGCGCTGGGCGGCTACCCGACCGGCCGCGTCAAGCCCGGCGGCGCGATCGACCGCCTGATGGACCGGTATGAAAACCTCTACGGCGACCTGTCCGCTGGCAGCGGCCTGAACGCCATCCGCCGCGACTTGGACTTCGGGCGCGAGTTCCTCATCCGGCGGGCCGACCGGCTGCTGTTCGGCACGGATTATCTGGCCGAGGGCCAGGTGGTGGAGCAGTTCGCCTTCCTCGACAAACTCGATCTGCCGGCCGAGGTCCAAGCCAAGATCTTCCGCGACAACGCCCGCCGGATCCTCGGCCTCCCGTAGGGCCTTGCCTGGGGGAGGGTCGCTCCTTCCAAGCAGCCTGTCCAGTGCGCCGCATCGCCCCTTGTAGGCGACGATTTCCGGTGCTACCCTGCAAACACATCGTGAAGGCCGGAGACAAGGGTCTCCTGCCGGCCCATCAACTTCCGGACTGCATCGCCGAGGTGATCCGTGTTCCATCCTCTTTCCGAGCCCACGAACCAAGGTCTCTCCGACCGCCGCCGGTTCCTGAGGGCGGCGGGTGCCTTCGGCGCTGGGGCGGCCCTGGCAGCGGCCATGCCGGGCGCCGGCCTTGCGCGTCGAGCCTTGGGCGCGGAGCGCCCGCCCGAAAACGCCGCCCCCAACAAGCGCCCCCTCATGCAGATCGGCATCCTCCTGGGCACCTTCGCGCGGCCGACCGTCGAGGCGCGGTTGGATGCCGCGCGGGCGCACGGCTTGCTGTGCGCGCAGTTGAGCATGGACTGTGCCGGCCTGGCGGCGATGCCCGATCACATTCCGCCCGAGCTTGCCGACCGCATTCGGCGCGCGGCCGAGCAGCGCGGCATCGCGCTGGTTTCCCTCCACGGGACGTTCAACATGTGCCACCCCGACCCGAGCGAGCGCCGGGCCGGACTGCGGCGATTGCACGTCCTGGCGTCGGCCTGTGCGCGGCTGGGCACGCCGACGATCCACATCTGCACGGGCACGCGCGACCGCGCCAACATGTGGCGGCGGCATCCGGACAACGATTCTCCCGAGGCCTGGCGCGACATGGTCGCCTGCGTGCGCGAGGCGGTCGGGATCGCCCGGCAAGAGAACGTGGTCCTGGCCTTCGAGCCGGAGGTCAACAACGTCGTCGATTCGGCCAGGAAAGCCCGGCGCCTCATGGACGAAATCGGCTCGCCGCACTTGAAGGTCACGATGGACGCCGCGAATATCTTCCACGCCGGCGAGTTGGCCCGCATGCGCGAGGTCCTGGACGAGGCCTTCGCGCTGATCGGCAAGGACATCGTCCTGGCGCACGCCAAGGACCTTTCGCGCGACGGCGACGCGGGCCACGAGGCCGCGGGCCATGGAAAGCTCGATTACGACCGCTATCTCTCGCTGTTGGACGCCAGCGGGTTCCACGGGCCGCTCTTGTTGCACGGGCTGAGCGAGGCCCAGGTGCCCGGCTGCGTCGCCTTCCTCCGCGAGAAGCTCGCCCGCGTGGCCTCCAAGCGCGTTTGACCCGCCCCCAAGGCGGCGATTGACGCGCCATCGCGAACCGCCACAATAACGGGATGACCCCGCACGGCCTCGACTGCTCCGGTGCCTCACCCTTGGCGGCCCTCTGGGACCTCGATCCCCGCGTGGCCATGCTCAACCACGGGTCGTTCGGGGCCTGCCCGAGGGCCGTGCTCGACGCGCAAGCGCGCTTTCGCCGGCAGATGGAGCGCGAGCCGGTGCGGTTCTTTCTTCACGAGATGGAACCGCTCTTGGACGCCTCGCGCGCGGCGCTGGCCGCCTTGGTGGGGGCCGATCCGGCGGACCTGGCCTTCGTGCGGAACGCGACCGTGGCCGTCAACAGCGTGCTGCGGTCGCTCGAGTTCGGCCCGGGCGACGAGATCCTCGTGACCAACCACGCGTACAACGCCTGCCGGAACGTGGTCGATTACGTGGCCTCGCGCGCCGGGGCCCGCGTGGTCTGCGCGCCGGTGCCGTTTCCGATCGGCTCCCCCCGGGAGGTGCTCGACGCGGTGCTCGGCTGCGCCGGCGACCGGACGCGCTTGGCGCTGGTCGATCATATCACCAGCCCCACGGCGATCGTCTTCCCGATTGCCGAGCTGGTCCGGCGGCTCGACGAGCGCGGAATCGACACCCTGGTCGATGGGGCCCACGCGCCGGGGATGGTGCCGCTCGACCTGCGGGCCCTGGGGGCGGCCTACGTGACCGGCAACTGCCACAAGTGGCTCTGCGCGCCCAAAGGCGCGGGCTATCTGTACGTGCGGCCGGACCGGCAGAGCGGGCTGCACCCCGCGGTGCTCAGTCACGGCTACAACATGCGGCGTCCGGGGCGGAACCGGCTTCACGAGGAGTTCGTCTGGACCGGCACCGACGACCCCACGCCCTGGCTGTGCGTGGCCGAGGCGATCCGGTTTCTCGATTCGTTGCCCGGCGGACTGCCGCAACAGATGCGGCGGAATCACGCGTTGGCGGTTCAAGCGCGGCGGGTCCTGTGCGATGCCCTGGGCATCGGGCCGCCCTGCCCGGACGAGATGCTCGGCGCGATGGCGGCCGTGCCCCTGCCCGACGACCCCGATGGCGGCGCGAGGGAGATGTCGATCATCCCCAGCCAGGTCCACCCCCTCCAGCGGCGCCTGCTCGACGAGTTCGGCATCGAGGTTCCGGTATACTACTGGCCCGGCTCGCCCAAGCGCCTGCTGCGCATCAGCGCCCAGGCGTACAATGGGCTGGACCAGTACCGCCGTCTGGCCGCGGCGCTGGGGCGCCTGCTGGGATGATTTCTCGGACATGAACAAGCGAGGAACGACTTCGATGCGACGACTTCTGATGGTGACGCTCGCGCTAGGCTCCATGACCGCCATGCCTTTGGCCGCGGCGGAACCCGGCGGCGTGTGGAACGTGCTCCAGCACGGCGCCAAGGGCGATGGCCAGGCCGACGACACGGCGGCCTTTCAGCAGGCCCTCGATGCGGCCGGCAAGGCCGGTGGCGGCACCGTGCTGGCGCCGCGGGGCGTGTACCGCTTCGCCGGGCACTTGAACGTCCCGCCCGCCGTGACGCTCCGAGGCATCTGGGAGTCGGTCCCCGCGCACAACGGGCTCCGCGACCGCGGCCTGCCCAAGCCCACCGACGACGGCACGACCTTTCTCGTGACCGAGGGGTCGGGCAAGGAGGACGGGGCGCCGTTCATCACGCTCAACACGAACAGCACGCTCAAGGGCGTGGTGCTCTACTACCCCGAGCAGATCGCCGACGACGTCCCCAAGCCCTATCCCTGGGCGATCGCCATGCGGGGCAAGAACCCCGCCGTGCTCGACTGCGAATTGCTCAACCCGTACCAGG
>JANLFZ010000405.1:0-2205 GCA_024653385.1 Thermoguttaceae bacterium
ACTTCCCGCTGGGTTCGAGGGCCACGAGGCACCCCGTATCGAGCTTGAGCGTCTCGCCGGCGGCGAGCGTGCGATGCATGATCGTGCCGCCGGCGTGGACGATGGCGATGCCGTCGCCGACCAGGCGCTGCATGATGAACCCCTCGCCGCCGAAGAGGCCCACACCGATCTTCTTTTGGAAGGCGATGCCGATCTGGATGCCGCGCGCCGCGCAGAGGAAAGAGTCCTTTTGGCAAATGATCTCGCCGCCGAGCTGATCGAGGTGCAGGGCGATGATCTTGCCGGGGTAGGGCGCGGCGAAGCCCACGCGCTGGCGATCGTGGCCCACGTTGGTGAAGGTCGTCATGAACAGCGATTCGCCGGTCAGGACCCGCTTGCCCGCGGCCATGACCTTGCCCAGCAGGCCGCCCTGCTTCTGCGAGGGGTCGCCGAAGACCGTCTCCATCTTGATCTGGTCGGTCATGTACATCATGGCCCCGGCCTCGGCAATGACCATTTCGCCGGGGTCGAGGGTGATCTCGACGTACTGCATTTCCTCGCCGAAGACCTCGTAGTCGATCACGTCGGCTCGTTGGTCTGCCGGCGGAGGGGGCGGGGCCGTGGAACCTCGTTGGACCGCGGCGACGAGGGTCGAGACGTGCCGGGCCTCGGTCCAGCCGGTCAAGCCGGGCCCGTAAACCAGCGTGGTCATCCCCAGGCTTTTCAGGCGCGCCACGAGGTCGCCCAGGGGCATGGGGCCGAACGATTGCGAATTCTGGGCGTAATACCACTCGGCAGGGCCGGCCATCGAGGGTCTCCTTCGAAACCGGGGTCCGCTACGCTACCCGCACCGCTGCGATCGATTGTACACCGCAGGCCTCCTGGGCCCGCAAGAGGACCTCGGCGGCTTTCTTTCTCGCCCGCGCCCCCCCATCGCCGAGGATTTCGCGGACGCGTTCGGGCCGGGCCTCGAGTTCCTTGCGCTTCTGGCGGGCCTCGGCGAAGAAGCCCTCGGCCAGAACGGCCAGTTCCTTCTTCACCTCGCCGTACCCGAAGCCGCCCCGCCGGTACCGGGCCGCCATCTCGTCGCGCTGCGCCGGGCTGGCGAACAAGGAGTAGAGCTGGAAGAGGTGGTCGGTCTCGGGGGCCTTGGGTTGCTCCATGGGACGCGAATCCGTGGTGATGCGCATCACCTTCTTGCGGATCGACGCCGGTTCCTCGAACACCTCGATCGTGTTCTGGTAGCTCTTCGACATCTTCTCGCCGTCCAGCCCCGGCACCCGGGCCGACGTGTCGAGAACCTGGGCCCTGGGAAGCACGAACGTCTCGCCGAACTCGTGGTTGAAACTCCCTGCCAGATCGCGGCATACCTCGATGTGCTGAACCTGGTCTTCGCCGACGGGCACGAGGTCGGAATCGTAGGCGAGGATATCGGCCGCCATGAGCACGGGATAGGCAAACAACCCGGCATCGGCGCTGAGCCCTTTGGCCACCTTGTCCTTGTATGCGTGGCAGCGTTCCAACAGGCCCATCGGCGCGCCGGTCATCAACAGCCAGGTCAGCTCGCAGACCTGGGGTACGTCGGACTGGACGAAGAGGGTCGCCCGGTCGGGATCGAGCCCCAAGGCCAAGAGGTCGATGGCCGCGTCGAGCGTGTATTGCCGAAGCAACTCGCGGTCGCGCACCGTGGTCAGGGCGTGCAGGTTGGCGATGAAGTAGAACGCCTTGTCGGGGTCTCCCTGCAAGGCGATGTACTGCCGGATCGCTCCGAAGTAGTTTCCCCAATGGAAACGCCCGGTCGGTTGAATGCCGGAAAGCACACGCATCGAACGCATCTCCCACTCGAAGGGGCAGCTCATGGGTTGGACATCGCAGGGCCGGCGCAAGCCGCCGGTGGGGGGAACCGGAGCGTGCCGACCACGTCGCCCACCCGGCCGGCACCCAGTTCGGCCAGCGCGGCCGGAAGGGCATCGAGGATCTCCATCGACACCGTGGGCCGGTAGAAGTTCGCCGTGCCGATCTGCACCGCGGTGGCCCCCGCCACGAGAAACTCCATCACGTCGTCGATCGAGGCGATCCCCCCGATTCCCATCACCGGAATGCTCACCGCCCGGGCCACCTGATACACCATGCGCAGGGCCACGGGTTTGATCGCCGGCCCGCTGAGGCCGCCCATGCCGGCGCCCAAGCGCGTCCGGCGACGGCGCCAGTCGACCGACATGCCCA
>JANLFZ010000405.1:2215-5733 GCA_024653385.1 Thermoguttaceae bacterium
GATCAGGCTGATGCCGTCGGCTCCACCGGCTTCCGCGGCGCGGGCGATCACGTCGATCCGCGTCACGTTGGGGGTGAGCTTGGCCAGAATCGGCAGCGAGCAAGCCTTGCGCGCCTTGGCCACCACGCGCTCGCACATCGCGGGGTCCGTGCCGAAATCGACCCCGCCGCTAACGTTCGGGCACGAGATGTTCAGCTCGATCGCCGCAATCCCCGGCACTCCGTCAAGCCGAGCCGCCATCGCCACGAACTCGTCGTCGTTCTTGCCGGCGACGCTCACGAGGACCGGCGGCCCCAGACTCGCCAGATACGGCATGTGCCGCGCGACGAAGGCCTCGATGCCGTCGTTGTCGAGCCCGATCGAATTGAGCATCCCCGCGGCCGTCTCCACGGTGCGCGGCGGGGGATTGCCGGTCCGCGGATGCTGCGTGATCGTCTTCGGAATGATGGCCCCCAAGCGGCGCAGATCCACCAGCGCGGCCATCTCTCGGGCATAGCCGAAGGTGCCGGAGGCCACCGCAATGGGATTGGGCAGCCGAAGCCGGCCCAATTGAACCTCAAGCTGAATCGCGGCAAGAGAAGACACGAGGCAGGCGGTACGCTACCAACCCGGCACTGGAGGCTGTCTGAACGCGGCTCCGCCCCCTTGCCTAGGCCAATGGAGCGGGCGTTCCACGATACTGGGAGGTATCTCGCTGCCGGAATTGCGCAAGACCCCCCGAGGCAATGTACCGAGCGCGCGACCGGCTGGCAACCGGTCGGCGCGCTAGCCCGCCAGAATCACGCCCTCGGGGCCTAGATAATGCCACCGTGGGTGCGATACGGGGTGGCATGGTCGGGTTGGTCCAGGAACCAAATCCGTTCCCACTCGTCGAGCACCAGACGGAGATTCTCCGACGTGTACAGCAGTTCGGCGGTACGCCGGGTGGGGTCGGCCGAGTAAGCGGGAATGAAGCACCCCGCGGTCGAGCTGACCATCAAAGCACCGACAACAGCAAGAAGCAACTTGCGCATTCGACAACTCCTGCCAGAAACACCGGTTGCAGCGCCCAAAGGCGCACACCGTCAACGACCAGCCCCGGTCAGGCGGCACGCCAGCGCGCGACGCCTCGTGGCCAGTGCGGCACGTCGTGTTTCATTCTGCGGGAAAGGTCTCGAAGCAGCAGACGAGGGGATGCTTCGATGGGTGCGGTAGACTAGTGAATCTTGCTCGCCACGTCGAGAGCAACTGGGCCAAAAAACTCGCTCCCAACGGCAATCCGGGCGATGTTCTCCCCCGAAGTAGGCAGACCAGGCCGGCGGGTGCTTCAGCCTCGATCGGTGCCCGAGGGATACACTCCGGACACGCCCGCCGGCTCTGGAACCGGCGGCGAATCACCACCCGACTTGATCGGCTCGGCCGAAACCGCGCGCGCCTTGGCTTGTTCCAACTCGCGCACCCGCTGTTCCATCTCCTTACCGGGCTTGAACGTAACGACGAACTTCTCGGGTACGTCCACGCGAGTGCCGGTGCGCGGATTGCGGGCCTTGCGGGGAGCCCGACGCTTCACCTCGAAGACGCCGAAGTTCCGCAGCTCGATCCGCCCTTCCTCGACCAGGGCCTCGACAATCGCGTCGAATGTCTTCTGGACGATCTCCTTGGTCTTCAACTGGGTGAGCCCGATTTCTTCGGAAATGGTACGGACGATCTCTTTCTTGGTCACGACTCGTTTCTCCTGTCGGATTCCGACGGGCGGGCTACGCAAGAACCTCCTCGGAATGACCCAGTGACGCTCCAAGTGTAGACGCCGTAACAACTACAGTCAAGATCAGTCGCACCAATCGCCCGATGGCCCACCCAGCATGTGGTGTCCCTTGGCCGCGGCGTGACCCCGCCGGGGGTCTCGCTGGTTGACGGTAAGCGCCAATTGCCAAAGAACTTACGACGAACCCGCCGGGCCAACTCCCCACGCCGCTCCACAACCCCGTCAAGCCAAAAGACTTACGCAACCAACCGGATTTCACCACCCGGCTCGTCGCCTCCCAGGGCGCGGTGGATCGGCGTGGCGCGGCCACGGCAACACCGTTATCGGCCAAATCTCCAGAAAACTTCAGCCAGCCGATGATTTCGGCAAGATCGCTACAGCTTGCGCCGGCCGGGCGGATTACTTGACGACGACGAGCGTGCCGAGCAACTGCTCGCCGGGCAGGTCCGGAGGGACCACCGCCAACACGTAGTCGGCGATCGCCCGGTTGTAGTCCCCCACGGCCTCGAGAAAGGCCAGGGTCTGGCGGGTCTGGCTCTCGATCGCCGTCACGACCGAGTCGATGGGTCGCGTGCCGGCCTGATACGCCGAGGTGGCCGCGGCCCGCGTCAGGTCCGAGGCAATCACGGCGTCGGCGCGTCGCTGCACGGTCTCGTGCAAGGCCGGCACGGCGGCAGCCAGGCGGCGAACGGTCCACGAGCCGGCCAGTTCGCGCGGACGCGCTTCCAGATGAAGCTGATACGGCCCCGCATGAGGCGCCGTGGTCGGCCTGAGCCACGCCGACTCCAATGCGCGTCCCGCTTGCTTGGTTAATTCGTACTGCGACCGAACCAGCGCCACGAGGGTCTCCTCCCGCGCCGCCTGAGCCGCCAACTGCGCGGCACGCAGACGCAGCATGTCGCGCGAGCCGGAGGGCTGCGACCGCCGTTCGAGGGCGGTTGTGGCAAGCTGGTCGAGAAACTCGATCTCTTGGATGACGGCTTGGTGCTGTGCCGCGCGCTGTCGCGCGGTCCAGTACGCATGGATCAGGCCTCGCCGGTCCGCGCTCAGCGAGCTGCGCAGGCACTCGGCCAACTCGATCGCTTGCGTGTTCTCGCCCAATTCGCCCGGATTGGCGTGCAACACGCCACTGAGCTGCTTGGCGCGGACCGAGAGATTCCCCTCGGCCAGTCCGGGAAACAGTGCCAGCGCCGAGGCCGGATCGGACGAAGGGGAGGTCGCCAGCCGTTGGGCAATGCGCTCCATCGGTCGCGGGACCGGGGTGCCGTCCGGCGCGGTGGCCGAGGATGGCGTCGCCGAACCCGAACCACCGGTCGCCCCTTGCGCAGCGCCCGCGCGGGGCCGCGGCGGAGCCAGCGTCGGCTCGTTCTTGCCGGCCCCGGACATCGCGTCTTGTTCCCATGCCGCGGGACCGCGGAATGTGGTCGGCGCCTCCGCCGGGACATTCACGCTCGAAGGAAAGCCGAAACGGACCTGGTCGTCGGGGATCGGCTCGATCGCGGCGGCGGGCCGAACGCCACCGGGCGAACCGGTCGCCGCGCCCCCGCCCGCCGGACCGCTCCCCATCGGACGAACCGACCCGCCGGGAGTTCCCTGCGACCCCGCCGGTTGCGCGGCGCCGGCACTCGGCAAGATCAACATCGACACGAGCGTCTGGCTGCTGATTTGCGGTCCGGCCACGGCCAAGGCATACTCGGCAATGTCGTGATTGTACTCGCACACCGCCGCCAAGAGCGCGCTGCGCTGGCGAACCCACTCGTCCGTCGCGGCCAAC
>JANLFZ010000406.1 GCA_024653385.1 Thermoguttaceae bacterium
CCCCCGACGGACTAGGCCCGGCTGGCGGTGCCCCTGCCACCCGTTCGGGCGCGGGGCCTTGCGAGGGCGTCGCAAGGGGCAGCGGCGCCGGCGGGCCCGATGGGGTTTGGGCCAATTGGGTGGGACTGGGTTGCAGACGCTGGAATTCGTCGGCCACCGACAGGAGAAAACTGCGCACCCGACCGCAGTAACTACCGGTGGTCTCGCCGAACGACGTGCCGAAAAGCACACCGGCCAACTCGCCCCGTTGGTTCAGGATCGGCCCGCCCGAGTCGCCTTGTCTCGCCCCGGCCGACAACTCGACCATCTCGAACGGCTTGTTCGCTCCCGGGGAAACATACTGCGTGCAACGGCCGGTGACCTCTCGATACCGGCCGCTGCCATAGCCGGCAATCGTCAGGGGCTCGCCCGGTCGCGGGGGCTGCGCGGCCAAGGGAATCGGTTCGGCGCGCGGTCGCCAGATGGCCAGCGCCGCCAGATCCCAGTCGCGATCGACCCGAAGCACCGCCGCGGGCGTGCGAAAGCCGTCGGGAAAAGCGACCACAATCGGCCCGGTGGCGTCGCGCACCACGTGCCAGTTCGTCACCACCAGACCGTGCTGTTGGCTGACGGCCACCAGCGCTCCGGAGCCGAGCGACGCACCGTTGGCCGACGTCGCGATGACGCGCACGACCGACGGATGGGGCTTCTGGGCGGGTTGGAAAAACCCTTCGGTCCAGCTCCCGGCGCGGACTCCGACCGGAGCGGTGGAAACGACGAACGCCAAGAAACCGACCGACGGGAGCCGAAATGACCGCTTCACGCGCGGGGCCTCACTTCCGGTCGGCGCCGAGTCGCGCCGTCCGGCGTTGGGCCTCGTTCTGCACGATCCTTCGCAGCAGCTCGCGGCGCAGTCGCTCCAGTTCCGCCAGCCTGGACGCCTGGCCTTTGACGGGTTCCATGGTACCTTTCATCGACCCTTGCCGTCTCGAAAACGGGGGCGAATTCTCCCACGTCCAATCGGTTCGGCCCGGACCGCGCCGCCCCATGAGAAATCCGTCGTGGCTTGGTAACGCCGTTTAGCCCCGCAAAGGTGCCGCATCTTGCGCGGATTGCCGAGCCCGCCGGGTTCAAGCCCATATCGCCGTGCACCATCTTGGGAGTGCGCCACAACTTGACCGCTGCCGGGCAGGCGTTCTCGGATCTGAGAAAAGGCGGGGACCGGCAGCGGTCAAGCAGTGGCGCACGATCCGGGCCACCTCCCAGAATCGTGCAATCTTAGAACCCCTGCTGTGCCAACCAATCGAGATATTGCTTGGCCTTTGCTTGAATGTTGGAGTCGCTCGCCTGAGCCGCAATGCTTTCGCCCCGCTTGCGGGAACTCTCGGCAATCTGTTTCAAGGAAAGATCTTGGCGCGCGTCGGTGCCTTCCCATGCCGAGGCCTGAAGTCTCAGCTCGATCGCATGGCGCTCGTCCTGGAGATAGGCGAGAAGGTCTTTCTCGCCGGGCGTGTGCGAGATGTACAAGAGACTGCCTTCCCGGCAAGAAGCAATGGCGTAGGGATGCCGTGGAGCGAGCTTCTTCGCCTCGTCCACCGCCGCGATTCCTTGCTGGAAGTCCTCGTCTTTTCCGGTGGCGCGGTACTTCTGGCGGCAAGCTCGCACCAGGACGTAGTTCGCCCAGGCCTCGCCTAGCCTTTGAACCGAAGCGGCCCTTGCGGCCAGCGCGTCGGCGATGGCGAGATCCAGAAGCGCGGGGCGATCGGCATCGGGGGCTTTTTCCCACCGCGACATCCAGTACTCGGCGCGAAACAATAGCGCGGTGACGTCGGACCACTCGGCCCCTGCCGGACCGGGAGAAAGGGTAAGGTACTGGCGTTGGGCCTCGGCGTGGTCTTCGCGCAACGCGGCCGCCCGGGCGCGGATCAAAGAGGCCTCGCGCGCCGGGTCGCACAGTCCGCCCGGCGCCGGCTTGGCGCCGGCCAGTTCGCCGACACGTTCCAGGGCCCGAGCCGCACGTGGTTCCCTCTCGGCCTTCGGATCCAGAAGGGGCAACGAGGCCCACTCGGCGATGTACAAGGCGGCATCGTCGCGTCCCAATCGCCGGGCGGCTGTCTTGGCCTCGCCATAACGAGCGTCGGCCCCAGGGAAATCGCCCTGCGCCAGGAGTGTCTGTCCGAGGAACCGGTACGCTTCGACCTGGTCGGGCTCCATGCGGAGCACCTCTTCCAATCCTGCTTTCGCCTTGTCGAGCATCTCGGCGCGGCTGCGCGCGTCCTTCAATCGCGGGAGGCACGAGTCGGTCGCTGCCCGGAGATAGCACCGGGCGATGCCGAGCGTGGTCTGCGTTTTCAGAAGCGGATTGTGGTCCTCGGCGCTGCGGAACGACTCGATCGCGAGCTGGTAGTTGGATTCGGGTTCCTTGCCGGCCCCCCAAGCCAGGTCTTCGTAGGCGTAGCCCAGGGCCAAGAACGGAAAGTCCTTCTGATCGCGGGCCTCCGAGGCGGCCTGCTTCGCATACTCGGCGGCCGCGGTGAAGTCGGCGTCGCGCGTGTGGCGGTCGAAATTGCCCCGTTCGAGGTGCGCCATGCTCAAGCCGAGCAGGTATTGCGCCTTGGCCGTGGACTGGGCTTCGCGGCAGAGATCGACCGCCTTTCGGCCCGACTCGGTGGCCTTGGTGAGATCGGCTAGCCGACCGGCACGTTGAGGCTGGCTGCGCGAACGCTTGTGCAGCACGTCGGCATGAAAGCCGAACGCCTCGTGCCACCCGGTGGCAAGTTCCAGGGCCTTCTCGGCATCGGCAATCGCCAGGTCGTGCGCCGAATGGCCCACCCCTTCCGCCCGTTGCCCAGGCACGATTTCTCGAAGCGTCTTGGGGTCGAGTTCCAACCAGCACCGGCCGCGCGTGAGATAGCACCGGGCCCGTTGGTCGGGCGTCTGGGTACCGGGGTGCTTTTCGGCGAGCCGAATGGCCCGGTTGAGCGCCTCGGCCGAGCGCGCCAGCGCCGCATCGACGCGATTGGCCCGGCTAAGGCCGGCTGTCTGCTCGACCAGTGCGACCTGGCGGTACTTCCAATAGAACTCGCCCACGGCCGCCCAGAACCGTTCGTCGGCCGCCTCGTCCTCGCCCGAGCCGCTGGTGGCTTTCTGCCAGACGCCGTTCAGGACGTTCGCCGCAAGGGCCTTCGCCTGATCGTCGCCCAGGCGTTGCTCCGCCAGCATGACGAGGAGCTGCGCGCAGGCGTCGAGCATTCGGCGGCGCTCTTGGGGGGACCACGGGTCGGATCGCTTTAGACGGCTGCGAAGGTAGATATCGAGCAAGGGGAACGTCTCTTCGGCAGCCCGTTGCGGTCCGATCAGCCGGCCAGCCAGCGATTCGGCCCGGCCGGGATCGTTCGGTTCCTTGTGCCAGGACGCCAGGGCCAGGAGCGTATCAAGCGTTTGCTTCTTCTCGGCCGGCCACGCTTTCGTGCCCTCCTGCCCTTCGGCAAAGGTCAGCACGCGCCAGCACTTCTCGGCTTGGGCCACGCTCTTGAAGGGGTTCGCCGGAGGATAGTCCGGCTTGTGGCGCCCCCGCGCCTCGGAGGCCACCTGCAACGCCAGTTCGGCGGCGGTCTGGGCGCGGAGAGGCACCTGGACGATGTGCGGGGCCGGGGCGGTCGATCCCACGGCCTCTACCAGGGCATCGAGGGCGCGGTCCCATTGCCGTTGACGCGCCCAAACCACCGCGGCGACGTAGTGACCGTACCCGGCGTGTTCGGAAGGAAGCTTTTCGACCTCGGGAACCGCGATCTCGCCCCGATTGCCGACGACTTGTCCTTCGGTCCGCCACGTCTCCATCAGAGGAATGCCAAGGGTCGGCAAGGCGTCCTTCGGGGCGGCGTTGCGGGCACGTTCCCATCGCGCGCGATCCTCATCATACTCGGCCAGGTCGCTGCCCGATGGCACGCCTTCTCCGATCGCCAGCGTAATCCTCTTGTGCCAGAGCCGTGCCAGGTCGAGGGGGTCGAACTCGAACCGGCTGCCCGCCAGGCGCAGCACCCGTAGCGCGCGAGTGGCTTGTTCAAGCGACGGGCGGCGGTCAGACGCCCCGAGTTTCCCGACGGCTTGCAAGAGGCGTTTCGCTTCGGCCGGCTTCAGTGGACCGGCAGCGCCCGGCGTCCCGGGCAGTAGGGTCTCGGCTTGCTTCAAGGCGGCATCCCAACCCGACGGGTTCGGGTCCAATAGGCCGATGACGGCCTCCCAGACGTCGCAATCGCGCTGGATCGACGCGGGAAGGCGCCTCGCTGCCGCGAGGGATTCCCTCGCCCCGGCAAAGTCGCCGCGCTCGGTTTTCGCCTTGACTTCGGCCAAGAGCCGGTCGAACTCCTCTCGCTCCACCGCGCCCTGAACCTCTTTCATCCAGGCGGCTTCGGTTTCGATCAGGGCCCACTCGGAGTTTGGGGGACTTTCGGCACCTCGCTTCGTAAATTCCCGCACTCTCGCGGCGAGGGCTGGCGTGACCTTGCGATCCAGTCGCCACGTGACGACAGCGTCCAGCGCCAGTCCGAGCGGCTGGAGTTCGCCGGGCAGCGAGCCGGCGGCGTCCAAGTCCTTGCGCGCCTCGGCATCGTTCCCGCGATGCACGTGGACCCGTGCGCGCAACAGCTTCGCCTCGGCGCAGCCGCCATCGATGTCGAGGATTCCGTTGCATGCCTCCAGCAGGTGCTCTGCGTCGGGACCGGATCTCCCCAGCGCCAGTGCGTGCTCAAGCCACGCCTTGCGGATCGCGCCGAGGCGCTCCGGGCCGAGGAGCGATCGGTTCGATTGGATGCGCCGCCGTGCCTGGTCGAACGCGTTCTTTTCGATCCACCCGACGATGCTTCGCATTTCGGCGTCGGGATCGGGCTCCGAACCCGGCCACATCTGCTTGGAATCCGGCGGTGGCTTGCCGCCGAGCTTGGGCGCCGGGCCGGTCCCGGGCGGCGTCTGGGTGCCCTCGTCGCGATGCACGGTCGCGGTTTCCATTTGGTCGTGTCTGGGTTGGACGCCCGATTTCATGCCGCCGTTGTCATCCTCCGTGGACGGCTTGCCGGCCCCGCCGGACTGGCTGGTCGACGTTGTCGAACGGGAGGCCCATGGCGGCCAGGCATATTCCCCGGTCAGCATCAGCGTCCCCAACACGAGGATGGGAACCAGGATGCCTGCGGCGACGAGCCAGCGCCAGCGTGCCGGCCGCGGCGCGATCTGCGGCCACGCATCCTCGACCGCGGAGGCGGTGAGTTCGGGGGCCTCGGCAGCAGGGGCCGTGGGCGGCGCCAGGAATGGCGCGGTCTCGCGATCGACCCCGGTGCGCGGCGTGCCCCGGGCATCGAGATCCGTCGGCTCATCCAGCGCCGGCGCGACGATCGTACCGGCCGCCGCCACGGAAGCCGTAATGGCGGGCGGCGCCGTGGCGCAAGGCGGCCCTGGCGACGTTTCGGGCAGGGTCTGTGGCGAGCCGCGATCCTCGACTGCCCGGCGCAACGCCTTCACCATCTCGGCACACGACGGATACCGTTCGTCGGGTTCGAACGCGGTGGCCTTGGCGATCACCGCCAATTCCGCCGGCGGCAGTCCGACGGTGTCCAAGGCGAGGTTTCCTTCCAAGTGTCGCCGGGCGATGGCCATCGGATCCGATTCTTCGAACGGCAGACGCCCCACGCGCAGCTCCACGTAGCTCATCGCCAGGCAATATTGGTCGCTCGTGCGGTGCGGCCGGCCTTTGAGG
>JANLFZ010000407.1 GCA_024653385.1 Thermoguttaceae bacterium
CCGGCGATCAAGGTGAGCGAGATTCCGCCGGGCCGATCGGTCAAGGAGCGTTTCCAAGTGCGATTTCCCACGCCGGGACCCCACCGGATCGCCGTACGGCTGGAGGCCGACGCGGTGGCCGCCGACAAACATCGCTACGCGGTGGTCGATTTCCCCAGCGCCGTTCCCGTGCTCTTGATCGACGGCGACCCCAAGGCCGTCGATGCGAAGTACGTTTCGGCGGTCTTTGCGGTGGGCGGCCAGGTGACGACGGGACTCAGCCCGCGGATCGAGTCGCCCCGCTTTCTGGCATCCAATCCCCTCGAGCCGTTCCGGGCGGTCTACTTGCTTAACGTCGACCACCTGGAGAAATCGGCGATTGCCGCCTTGGAAAGGTACCTTGCGGCAGGTGGCGGCGTGGCGTTTTTCGTGGGCGAGCGGACGCGGGCCGATTTCGTCAACCAAGCGCTGTACCGCGAGGGCCAGGGGCCCTTTCCCGTGCCGTTGGCCCATCCCGCGGAGTTGCTTCCCGACTACCTCCAGAAGGCCCCGGATCTGGAAGTCGCGAAACACCCCATCTTCGAGTTCTTTTCCGGCCAGAGGAACACCTTCTTGCCCATGGTCATCGTGTCGAAGTACTACGGCACGGCCCCGGACTGGAAGCCCGAATCCGACCCGGCCGTTCAGGTCATCGCCCGGCTGCGCAACGGGGCTCCCTTGGCCGCGGAGAAGCGGTTTGGGCAGGGCCGGGTCGTGGCCTTTCTGACCACCGCCGCCCCGGTGTGGAACAACTGGGCCCGCGACAACCCGAGCTTTCCCGTGGTCCTGTTGGAGCTTCAGGCGTTCTTGGCGTCGCAGGAGAAGTCCGACGCGATGCGTTTGGTGGGCTCGCCGCTGGAGTTGAGGCTCGACAGCTCCCAGTACGATCCGCAGATCCGCTTCGACACCCCCGAGGCCGACTCGGCCCCGTTGGGCACCGTGGACGCCGTCGCCGGCCCCGACGGCCGCTTGGTCGCTTCGCTGGCCGAGACCGACACGAGCGGTTTCTACCAGGCGCGCCTGGCACGCAAGGACGGACAAGAGGAGACACGCTGCTTCGCGGTCAACGTCGAGGCCGCCGAGGGCGATCTTCGAACGCTGCGCGGCGAAGATCTCTTCGCACGGCTTGACGGAATCGAGTTCGAGTACCATCAGGCCGGTTCATTCCAGTACAACCGCCAAGAGCAGGCCGGGTATCATCTGGCCGACACGCTGTGGTACCTCTTGCTCGGCCTGCTGTTGGCCGAGCAATTGCTGGCCTGGTCGGCCAGCTACCATCCGCCCCGGCGCCGCGGGGGCTTGGTCCCGGGAGGCGTGCGCTGATGACCTGGTCCTTTCTCTTCGCCGCCGAAGGCATGGTCCACACCCGATTCGAATGGGGACGGATTCACGCCCTGTCCGAATGGATGACGCCGGCCGCCGCATGGACGCTGGTCTTCACGGCGGCGCTGGGAATCCTGCTTTGGGTGGTGCTCGTGTACCTCCGCGATGTCGCCGAACTCCATCCCCTCTCGGCCACGTTGCTGGTGGCCCTGCGTGTCACGGCCCTCTTGGGTCTATTGGTGCTCTTCCTTCAGCCGCAGTGGCGCACCCAGCGCGAGGTGGTTCACCGGTCCCGGGCGGTCGTGCTCGTCGATAGCAGTCTGAGCATGGGGTTGACGGATCGGACCTCGACCCCCGCCGCGCGGCCCGGCAACCGTGCGCAGCAGGCGGCCGCAGCTCTCAACGAGCACGGTTTTCTCCGGCAGTTGCGCAAGACGCACGACGTGTTCGTGTTCCGTTTCGACGAGTCGCTGACGCCGATCACTTCGCTCGACAAACAGCCCCGCGAAGACGGCGGGTCGGCCTTCGAGGGGCGAAGTGAACGGGCCCTCGACGCGGGAGCGGGTGGGGGGGAAAACGACAAGCCGGGCTCCCTGGCGGACACCAGCGACGCTCCGGTCGCGCCCCCGACTGCCGATCCCGATGTTCCCAAGAAAGACGACATCGACTGGGAGACCCATCTCAAGCCGACCGGGCGCGAGACCCGGCTCGGCCAGGCCCTGCGGCAGGTGATTGCGGAGCAACGGAACGCTCCGCTGTCGGGCATTGTGGTGTTCTCCGACGGCGGCCAGAACGCCGGGCCGCCTCCCGAAACCGCCGTCGAACTGGCCCGTGAAGCCAAAATCCCCGTGTACACGGTCGGCCTGGGCTCTCCCGAACGCCCCGTGAATGTGCGCGTGTACGAGGTGGAGGCCCCCGAGCGGGCCCACCCGGGCGACCCCTACTCGGTGACCGGCCTGATCCAAGCCCAGGGGCTGGCCGGCCAGGCCGTGACGGTCCAGTTGGTTGTGACGACGCCGGGCAAGGAGGGCGAGCAACTCGCCGAGAGCCGGCAGGTGATCCTCGCTCGCGACGGCGACGTCGTGCCGGTGAAGTTCCAGGTCACCCCCACCGAGACCGGACGCCGCCAACTCTCGGTTCGCGTGCTCGCGCCGCCGGGCGACCACAACCCCGACGATAACCGCGGCGAAGCCGACATCGACATCGTCGATCGCAAGACGAAGGTCCTGCTCTTCGCCGGCGGGCCGTCGCGCGAGTACCAGTTCCTCCGGACGCTTCTCCACCGCGACCCGTCAGCCACGGTCGATGTCGTGCTCCAGACGGCCGAGGGCAACATCTCGCAGGAGGCCGACCGGATTCTGGACGAATTCCCCAAGACGCGGGAGGAATTGTTCGCGTACGACTGCGTGGTCGCCTTCGACCCGCAGTGGCACACGCCGCCGGGGGCCCGGACGCGCGGGCTGAGTCCCGCCCAGGTCGATCTCCTGGAAACCTGGGTGGCGGAGCAAGGCGGTGGGCTGATTCTTGTTGCCGGGCCGGTGCACTCGGGCCAGGCCCTGGGCGGCTGGGTCCAGGACCCGGAGATGGCCAAAATCCGCGCCCTCTATCCCGTCGATTTCCCCCGCAATTTCACCGTGCTCGAACGGAACACCTACGTGGCCAAGGAGCCCTGGTCGCTTCAGTTCACCCGCGAAGGGCGCGAGGCCGAGTTCCTGTGGCTGGCCGACACGGCGGCGGAAAACGAGCGCGCCTGGGCAGCCTTTGCCGGCGTCTACGGCTACCAGCCGGTCCGCGGACCCAAGGCCGGCGCCACCGTGTATGCCCACTTCTCCGACCCCCGCGCGGTCCAGGGCGACCAGCCCCCGATCTACTTCGCCGGGCAGTTCTACGGATCGGGCCGCGTGTTCTACATGGGCAGCGGCGAGATGTGGCGTCTGCGCCGCCACGACGACGCGTACTTCGACCGGTTCTACACGCGGCTGATCCGCCACGTCTCGCAAGGCCGCCTGCTGCGCCAGTCGAGCCGCGGGTCGTTGATGGTCGACAAGGACCGCTACCTGCTCGGGGCCACCGCCGAGATCCGTGCCCAATTGACCGGGGCCCAACTCCAACCGCTGACGGCGCCGTCCGTGCCCGTCGAGGTCGTTCAGCCCGACGGCAAGGTGCAGACCATCACGCTTCGGCCCGACGCCAGCCGAGCCGGCATGTATGCGGGGCAACTGACGCTCCTCCAAGAGGGGGCCTACCGGCTGGAACTCCTGGTGCCCGAGAGCGACAATGAGCGGTTGACGCGCCGGCTTCAGGTTCGGTTGCCCGACCTGGAGAGAGAGACCCCCCAACGGAACGACCAACTCTTGACGCGAATCGCCCAGGGCACCGGCGCGCGATACTACCCTCAGATCGAAACCGCGGTCGCCGCCGATTCGTCGGAATCCTTGGCGAGTCAACTTCGAGACTGCACCAAGACGAGCATCCTCACCGATGCCCGCAACGAAGTCTGGGAAGAGACCTGGCGGCGCTGGGTGATGTTCGCCTTGTGCGGCATCCTGTGTATGGAATGGCTTCTTCGGAGACTCGCGAAACTCGCGTGACATCCGTGACCGGCAATCCTCCGCATCTTGCACCCGACATCGCCGCCTTGCTCGACGCGCTGCGCCGCCGCATCCGCCGTTACGTCTGGGCGGAGGGCATCGCGGTGGCCGCCGTCTGGGTGGGACTGGCGTTTTGGGTCAGTCTGGCCGTGGATCGCGTCCTGGAGCCGCCTGCCGCGGCGCGGGTGGGGTTGTTGGGGCTGGCCGGCTTGGGGTTGGCCGCCGTGGTGGTCCGCTGGATTGTCCTGCGGATCACGGTCCCGTTGCGCGACTCGAGCATGGCCCTGCTCGTCGAACGCTATTTCCCCGAGTTTCAAGACGCTCTGCTGACGGTGGTCGAACTCGGCGGGCGCAGGCCCACTGCCGACGAGGTCCACCCCGAGATGCTCGCCCGAACCTGCACCGAGGCCCTTCGGTCGCTGGATCGTGTCGATCTGCGCCGGGTGTTCAATCGGCGCCCCCTCCGAGTCACCCTCGCGGTGGCGGCCCTGGCGCTGGGGTCGATGGGAGGGTTCTCGCTGGTCGCGGGCGACGCCCTGGGCGTCTGGGCACGCCGGATGTTGCTGTTGTCGGACGAGCTGTGGCCGCGGCGCACCGAACTGGTCGTGCAGGGCTTCGAGAACGGCTCTCGCAAGGTCGCCCGGGGAGCGGACCTCGAGGTCGTCGCCTTGGCCAGCACGGCCAAGGTCGTGCCCGACGTGGTGGAAATCCGCTACCGGACCGCGGCGGGCCAGCGCGACCGCAAGTCGATGGACCGGCGCGGCGTGGCCGACCCCGGACGCGACGCGTACCAGGAGTTCTCGTATCGCTTCCGCGGCGTGCTGGCGCCTGTCTCGTTCGACGTGTTCGGCGGGGACGACGTGGTGCGCAACCTGCGCATCGAGGTGGTCGAAAACCCGGCGATCGTCGAGATGCTGCTCGATTTGGAGTTTCCCGCCTACATGGCCCGCGACCCGCGCACGGTTTTGGCTTCCGGGCTGGTGCAAGTTCCGCAAGGGACGAAGGTGCGAGTCCGCGCCAAGGCCAACAAGCCGCTGGTGCGCGTGGCGGTCGATCCGGACCCGGACGAGCAAGTCCGCGCGCCGATCCAGCTCGAGCCCGACTCCGCCGATCCCTCGGCCTTCCAATACGGCTTGCCCGCGCTGGAAAAGAACACCACGCTGCTCTGGACGCTCCACGACGCCGACGGAATCAAGAGCCGCGAGCCGGTGCGCCTGGCCATCGCGGTGACCGAAGACAAACCGCCGGAGTTGGCGGTGCGCCTGGAAGGGATCGGCACGGCCATTACGCCCGAGGCGTCGCTTCCGACGGTGGGGCGCATAAGCGACGACTACGGCATTGCCGGCACGTGGTACGAGTACGAGGTCGACGGAGGAAAGCCCGCGCGGCGCATGATCGTTTCGCCCGGCAAGCCCGCTGCCCAGCGCGAAATCCACGACGCCTTCGACGTGCGGCCGCTGGGACTGAAGCCGGGGCAGAAGTTCCAGTTCTGCGTCAAGGCCGACGATTTTTACAACCTCGGCGCCCAGCCGAACACGGGTCAGAGCGAGCGCTGGGCCCTGGCCGTGGTCACGCCCGACCAATTGCGCACGATGCTCCAAACCCGCGAGTTGGTCCTCCGCCAGCGGTTCGAAACGGTGATCCAGGACGTCGAGGCCACGCGCGACCTGGTCGGGCGGGTCGAGTTCGGCGAGGCGCCGGGCGGGGCGAAACCCCAGCGCCCCTCCGCCGAGCCCGGCGACCCGACCGACCCGCCGGCCGACGCGCGCCAGCAGCGTCTGGCGCAAG
>JANLFZ010000408.1 GCA_024653385.1 Thermoguttaceae bacterium
TACTGGGTATAGGTCACCGGCACCCGCTTCTCGACAACCCGCGGCACGCGCACCGTCTCGGTCACGGGCTCCATGCGGCAGACGTGCACCGGAGTCTGCTCGACCCGTTCCTCATACACCGTGCGGTACGTGGTCACGGGGATGCGCTCGACGGTCTCCTCAGGCACCATGCGGCAGACCTGGTACGGCACTTTCCACTCCACGCGCTCGGTCACGGGCCGCATCACCTTGACCGGCACCTTCCGCACGACCTCCTGGGGCACCATCCGGCAAGTCTGGTACGGCACGGTTTCGCAGACTTGTTCGGGCTGGTAGCTCGTGACCTGCACGGGCACCTGCTGGGCCACGACCCGGGGCACGTAGCTGGTCTGCGCGAACGTCTGCGGAACGAAGTTGGGATGATAGACCTGCTGGACCTCGGCCCGGTACCGAGGCGCCCAATAGAGGCCGCCGCGCTGGGCGACCACCGCCCCGGTGACGGGATCCATGGCCGTGCTCGGCGGCGCGTAGGCCAGCCGATAGCGGAACAACCACGGCTCTTTGAGCACGAGTTGCTGCGTGGTGTAGCTTTGATCGATCCACTGGGTCTGGCACGTGGTGACGGGCTCCATCATCGTCGTGTACTCGGTGCGGTACACCGTCTGCTCGACCGGCCGCATCACCGTGCGGACCACTTGGCGCTCTTGGGTTTCCCACACGGGCTGCCAGACCGTCTGGCGTTCCTCGCGTTCGGCGGTCTCTTCGACGTACCGGACACGGTCGTAGCTTCGGTCCTCGACACGAGTTTCCCACACGGGGCGCCACACGGTGCGGCGCTCTTCGCGCTGGGCCGTCTCGGCCACCTGGCGCGCGACGGTGTATCGGCGCTGTTGGTACTGGGTCTCCCAGACAGGCCGGTACGTTACCACCGGGCGCTCTTCGTACGCCGTCTCGTACTCGATGCGATAGGCCGTGATCTGTTGCGGCTCGTAGTACGTCTGGTACTCAAGCCGGTAACTCACCCCAACCTGGGGCGTGTCGACCGGCGACGCGGCCACGTAAGGCAGGACCCTGGTGGCCAGGCCGGTGCAGCACTCCTGGGCGGAGACGGGCAGCCAGCACGCTGCGAAGACCGTTGCCACGGATGCGAAAACGACGGGAGTTCTCATATTCCATCACCTCGCCGCGCAACGCACGGCTAGCAACCATCGGTTAGGCGCAGTGGGTTCGCAATGCCCCTAGAGAACAATTTGGCAAAAAAATCGCCGATGGGCAAACGGAAAAGTTTCCCAAACACAAGCACGTGGTTTGTTACCCGATGCGCCACAATGGGTTAAGAATCGGAAAAAAGTTTGAAGTTCTGCGCGGGGGCGTCCGACACGCGCTTGCCTGGGCCGCGGGACTCGGGCTACGGGCCCCCCTAGCGTCTGCGCAGCCGGAAGAAGCGGCACATCCGGAAGAACCCCCTTCGGGTCAGCCGCCCTCCCACGAACATGGTGTTTTGTATAGTGCGCCGCGGCCTTTGCCGGGAGAGCCCTTGCCAGCCGACGACGAATAGTGTACATATGTACTTTATCAGACCGCCTTCGGAGAATCCCTCGAAGTGGATCGCCAAACCGCGCCGTGCTTTACGCCGAACTCCACGCCAAGACGAATTTCTCCTTCCTCGAAGGGGCCTCGCACCCGGACGAACTCGTCGCCCGGGCCGCCGAGTTGGGCTATGCGGCCCTGGCGGTGACCGATCGGAACAGTCTGGCGGGCGTGGTCCGGGCGCACGTGGCGGCCAAGGAGGTCGGGCTGAAGCTCTTGGTCGGCGCGGAGATCACCCCGGAGGACGCCCCCGCCGTGGTCCTCCTGGCCACCGACCGCGCGGCGTACGGCCGCTTGGCCCGGCTGATCACCCTGGGGCGCCGCCGGGCCGAGAAGGGCCAGTGCCGTCTGGAGTTCCGCGACGTGGCCGAGTTGTCGGCCGGGCTCTTGGCGTGCGTGGTCCCCGAGCCCCACGGCGACCTGCCTGCCCTGCGGCAACTCCAGGACTACCGCGGCGTGTTCGGCGACCGTTGCTACCTGTTGGCCGAGTTGCACCGCGGCCCGGACGACCCGGCGCGGCTTGAGCGGCTGGCCGAGCTGTCGCGCCGGGCGCGGGCGCCTTTGGTGGCCGCGGGCGACGTCCATTACCATGTGCCCGAGCGTCAGGCCTTGCACGACGTGCTGGTGGCCACGCGCCTCGGGTGTACCGTGGCCGAGGCGGGCCGGCGGCGGTTCCCCAATGCCCAGCGGCACCTCAGGCCGCCGGCCGAGATAGCCGCCCTGTTCGCCGCCGTGCCCGAGGCCGTGCGGCGCACGGTGGAAGTGGCCTCGCGCGTCGCGTTTTCGCTCGACGAGCTAAGGTACGAGTACCCCGAGGAACTCGCCCCGCCGGGCATGACCCCGATCGAGTACCTCAGGCGGCTTGCCTGGGCCGGGGCCGGAAAACGCTACCCCCAGGGCGTGCCCGAGAAGGTTCGCGGGCTGATCGAACACGAACTCGCGCTGATCGAAGAGTTGCGGTACGAGGCGTATTTCCTCACGGTCTGGGACCTGGTGCGGTTCGCCCGGCGGCGGGGCATCTTGTGCCAGGGCCGCGGCTCGGCAGCCAACTCGGCCGTGTGCTATTGCCTGGGCATCACCTCGGTCGATCCCGAGCGCATGGACCTGCTGTTCGAGCGGTTCGTCAGCCGCGAGCGGAACGAAGCCCCGGATATCGACGTCGACTTCGAGCACCAGCGCCGCGAGGAGGTGATTCAATATCTCTACGAGAAGTACGGGCGCGAGCGCGCGGGCATGACCGCGGAGGTGATCACCTACCGCCCGCGTTCGGCGGTGCGCGACGTGGGCAAGGCCCTGGGTCTTGCGCTCGACCGCGTCGACGCGTTGGCCAAGAAGATCGAGCATTTCCACCACGAGCCCGACCTGGCCGGGCGCTGCCGCGAGGCGGGCATCGACCCCGACTCGCCGCTGGGCGCGCGCCTGGTATGGCTCGTGGAACAACTGGTGGGCTTTCCGAGGCACCTCTCGCAGCACACCGGCGGCATGGTGATCACCCGCGGCCCGCTCTGCGAACTCGTGCCCATCGAGAACGCCGCCATGCCCGACCGCACCGTGATCCAGTGGAACAAGGACGATCTGGACGAGCTGGGCATCCTCAAGGTCGATTGCCTGGCCCTGGGCATGCTCTCGGCGATCCACCGCGCGTTCGACCTGGTGCGCCGGCACGGCGGGCCGGAATGGACGTTGGCAAACATCCCCGAGGGCGACCGCGACGTCTACGCGATGATCCGCCGGGCCGACACGATGGGCGTGTTCCAGATCGAGAGCCGGGCCCAGATGAGCATGCTCCCGCGCCTACGCCCCCGCTGCTTCTACGACCTGGTGATCGAGGTGGCGATCGTGCGGCCCGGGCCGATCCAGGGCGACATGGTCCATCCCTACCTGCGCCGCCGCAACGGGGAGGAGCCGGTCACCTATCCCAACGACGCGATCCGCCAGGTGCTCGAAAAGACGCTGGGTGTGCCCCTGTTTCAGGAGCAGGCCATGCGCCTGGCGATGGTGGCGGCGGGCTTCACGCCGGGCGAGGCCGACCAACTCCGCCGGGCCATGGGCGCGTGGCGGCGACCGGGGCTGATCGACCAGTTCCACAAGCGGCTCATCGAAGGGATGCTCGCCCGGGGGCTCTCGGAGAAATACGCCGAGGCGGTGTTCCGCCAGATCCGCGGGTTCGGCGAGTACGGGTTCCCCGAGTCGCACGCGGCGAGCTTCGCCCTGTTGGTCTACGTGTCGGCGTGGCTGAAGTACCACCACCCGGCGGCGTTCACCGCGGCTTTGCTCAACAGCCAGCCGATGGGCTTCTACGCCCCGGCGCAGCTTGTGCGGAACGCGCGAGAACACGGCGTCGAGGTCCGGCCCGTGGATGTGAACCACAGCGCATGGGACTGCACGCTGGAACCCGCCGGCCGGGGCCTGGCGATCCGCCTCGGCTTTCGCATGCTCCACGGAATGTCGGAACCGCACGCCGCGAAGATCGTGGCGGCGCGGGCCGACCGCCCGTTCGGCTCGATCGACGAGTTCGCCCGGCGGACCGGCCTGGCCCAGAACGTCATCGCCCGCCTGGCCAAGGCGAAGGCTTTCGCTTCGTTGGGCCTCGACCGCCGCGGGGCCCTGTGGCACGCCCTGGCGCAACACCCGGAGGAGTTGCCGCTATTCGACCGCCTTGCTCCACTCTCCCCTTGTGAGAGAGAAGCCGGGGACGCCGAATCTCCCCTCTCCCCTTGTGGGAGAGGGGCCGGGGGTGAGGGGATTCACCTCCCCCCCATGTCCCCCGCCGAAGAAGTCCTGGCCGACTATCGCACCACGGGCTTGTCGCTCGACGCCCACCCCATGCAGTTCCTTCGCGAAGGACTCGCGCGGCTGGGAGTGGTTCCGGCCGAGCGCCTGGCCACGTGGCCGCACGGCAACCCGGTCCGCGTGGCGGGGATCGTTCTGGTGCGCCAGCGTCCCGGCACGGCCAAGGGCATCACCTTCGTCACGCTGGAAGACGAAACGGGAATCGCCAATCTGATCATCCGGCCCGACGTGTGGCAGAAGTTCCGTCTTGCGGCCCTGGGGGCGACCGTGCTGTTGGCCCACGGGCGGGTCCAGCGCGAGGGGCTGGTGATCCACGTGCTCGCGACGCGGTTGGAGGACCTCTCGCAACGCCTCGCGGACCTCGGGCCGCAATCGAGGGACTTCTGTTAGCCCTCGACCTGCGCCGCGTCGCGCTGGAGGATCTCGTCGGCCAGGTTGCGGTAGTCCTCGGCGCCGTTCGAGGCCGGGGCGTACTGGAAGATCGACTGCCCGAAACTCGGGGCCTCGGCCAGGCGGATGTTCCGCCGGATACGGGTCTGGAAGATCCGGGCGCCACCCCAGGGAATCTGTTCGCCGTTGGCACGCCGGAAAAACGCATCGACATCGTTACTGACCTCGACGGCCAGCCGGGTGCTCGGGTCGTACATGCAGAACACCACGCCTCCCAGTCGCAGCCGGTTGTTCAGCCGCCGGGCGACCAGCTCGATCGTCTCCAACAGCTTGCTCAGCCCGTGCAAGGCCAGAAAGTGCGGCTGCAAGGGGATGAACACCTCGTCGACCGCCGCCAAGGCGTTGAGCGTCAGCACGCCGAGCGAGGGCGGGCAGTCGATGAAGAGGTAGTCGAACTCGGCCGTGTCCTCCTCGAGCTTGTCGCGCAAGATGACCTCGCGGCCTACCACGCCGGCCAACTCCAGCTCGGCCGCGGCCAGATCGAGGTGCGAGCCGACGACCCAGAGGTTCTCGCCGACTTGCCGGCGCACGTCGGCCAAGCGGAGCTTGCCCACCAGGACGTCGTAGATCGAGAGCGTATCGGGACGAAGTTCGAGACCGAAATGGAGCGAGGCGTGGGCTTGGGGATCCAGATCGATCAGACAGACCCGCTGGCCCGTGGCCGCCAGTGCCGCGGCCACGTTGACCGCCGTGGTGGTCTTGCCCACCCCTCCCTTCTGATTCATGATCGCGATCGAACGCATCGGCCACCTTTCCGTGGGGCACGCTGTAGCCAATAACAGCAGGACTTCCGTTGTCCGACGATTCTCGATGAGGCCGCATTATAAGCAGCCGAAGCGGATCGTTCCAGGTAAGTTTGGGCGAAATAGATAGATGGGCTAAGGGCCTGCAAAACAATAAGTTGG
>JANLFZ010000039.1:0-12804 GCA_024653385.1 Thermoguttaceae bacterium
GCTGCCGGCGGAGCGCCCGGCACGCCCGCGACCGCGCCACCGCCCGCCTCGCCCGCTCCGCCGGGCAAGCCATAAATGAACGAGTCCGACGCTCGCTCGCAGAATAGTACGCCAACGGCCGCCCAGTCGGCGTAACACGATGGAGGGAGACAACCATGAAAGCGAAGGTCCGTCTCGATCCCCAGGCCATGAAGCAGTTCTTCTTGGACCATTTCGAGAAGGTGCTTTTCGGCCTGGTGGCGCTGGGGTTCTTGCTCTTCGTCTACCGTGCCGTGGCACGCGAGCCGTTGGGTTTCACTCCCGAGGACTTGCTTCGGGAAGCCGAGCGCGCCAAGACGAACCTCAAGAACACGCAGCCGACCGACGTTCCCAAGCCACCCAAATACGCCGAGGAGGCTCCGCGCATCCGCGTGCCGATCCCCGAAGACCCTTACAAGGTCAAACCGTTGGCGCAAGAGATCTTCGAGAAGAGGGCCCCGCGCGATAAACCCGAGGTGTTCCCGATCAAGGACGTGCGGGCCACGGCAGGCCACGGCGCATTCCAGATGCTGCCGCCCGAAGACGCGACCGCCGCGCCGATGATGACGGCGTCGCAGGTCCGCGGCCAGCGATGGGTCTGTGTCACCGGCCTCATCGAGCATGCCAAGCACTACGAGGCGTACAAGGCGGCGTTCGAGAAGGCCGGCCATCGCGATCCCGTGCGCGATTTCCCCTCGTACAGCTTCTATCGCATTGAACGGGCCGAGGTCGATCCCCAGGACCCCGATGCCGATCCCAGCACGCTCACGTGGGTCCGGCTGCATGTCGCCAACGCCATGCGTGAGGCCGAATCGCGCTGGGCCAGCATGGCGCAGGAAGTCGTGGACCAGCGCTATTGGCCCATGAATTACACGAGAATGATGTTCCCGCTCGGGCCATTGGTCGATCGCGCGTGGGGGCCCGAGGTCGCGCACGAGCCTGAGATCACCCTGGCGCAAGTGCCGCAGTTCGGGGTGGAGGGCGGCCCCGAGGCGGCCGCGGGCGAGAAGAACGGCAAGGCGAAGCAGGCCAAGGCCGGCGAGGATGAGGCCGAGCCCAAGGACGCCGCCGAGACCCCCAAGACAACCACCAAGAAGAAGACGCCAAAACGGCCGGTGCGTCCCCGTCCCTCCCCGGACGATCCGGATGAACCCGACGAACTGGGACCGGCGGCAAGCCCGTACGGCGGCATGATGCCCGGCAGCCCGATGGGCGCCCCGCGGGTGCGCCCCACCATGCCGCGCATGCCCAGCGGATATCCCGGAAGCATGCCCAGCGGGTATCCCAGTGGTTCACCCGGCGGCTCTCCCAGCGGATATCCCGGCGGATACCCTGGCGGTTCGCCCGAGGGGGGCTATCCCGGAGGCATGGTGCGTCCTGGCATGATGGGACCGGGCTACTCGCCGGACGGCTACTCAGGCACGTACGAAGAAGAGTACGAACCCGAGGAGTACCTCCTGTTCCGGTTCTTCGACTTCAGTGTCGAACCGGGCAAACAGTACCGCTATCGGGTGAGATTGTTGCTGGACAACCCCAATCAGGGCATGGATCCCCGGACGCTGGCCTCGCCCGATCTGGCCACGCCGAGGTGGCTCGAGGCGCCCTGGAGCGCTCCGAGTCCGGTGGTGGCGGTGCCGCTCGATTCGCAGGTCTGGACCGTCGCGGCCACCGCCAAGCTTTCCGAGACCATTGCCAATGTGCTGGTTGTCCATTTCAACATGGAGACGGGCATGGAGGCTTCGAAGAAGTTCGATGCCCCGCGCGGTCAGTGGTTGAACTACTTGAAGCAGGAACTGGAGCAACCCAGCATGCCGGGAGCCATGGGCGGTTACCCCGGGATGCCGGGAATGCCCGGTTCGCCGATGATGTCCGGTTCGCCGGGCATGCCGGGCGAAATGCCGGGCATGCCCGGGATGCCCGGCATGGCGCCCAAGGCCAAAGGCAAGGCCAAGGCCGGTGCCACGGAAGAGGAAGAAAAGCAGTACGTCGATTACGTGACGAACTGCATTCTTCTCGACGTCTCGGGTGGGGGTAAACTGCCTGGCCGCGAGAAAGAGAAACTCACGGAGCCGGCCAGCATCCTGCTGTTCGATAAGGATGGCAAGCTCGTCGTGCGCAACGAGTTGGACGATCTCGTCGAGGTCTCTCGATACGTCGAACCCGAAGAAACGACGACCGGCCCCGTGGTCGGCCCCACCGAGCCTGGCGGCCTTGTCAATCCTTACGAGATGTACGCGCCGGGCGGCAAAGGAAGGAAACCGGCGCCGAAGGGCAAGAAGGGCGGCGCATCGGGCTATCCAGGATACCCGGGTGGCATGCCCGGCTATCCTGCGGGTTCGGCAGGCTCGCCGGGTGAGCCTGGCGGGTCCCCGAGCATGATGCCCGGCGGTTACGGATACCCCGGAGGGTCACCCGTTCGAGGCAAAGCCAAGACTCCGGCGCGCAGCCCGCGCGACAGTTGACGCTTCCCGCAATACTCCTTCAAAAAAACCACCCCGAGTGCCTGAGCCATCGTGTGTCGCGGCGCATCTAGTGCCCGCGCGGGCCGACTCGGCATTTCGAGGGCTTCGGGCGGTCGTCTGGATCGCGCCACCGCGACTTGTGGCAATCGCTGTCGGCCGATATCATTGCCTGTTTGACCCCAGCGCAAGACGCTAAGCCGGTCGACTGGGCCAATCCTGAGCGATATCGTCAACAGCGTCCAAAGGACCACGCCGATGAAGGAAGGCATCCACCCGAAATACGTAGAAACCAAAGTTACTTGCGGTTGCGGCAACAGCTTCGTGACGCGGAGCACCAAACCCGAACTGAAGGTCGACATTTGCAGTGCTTGCCACCCCTTCTACACCGGCAAGCTGAAGTACGTCGACACGGCCGGGCGCATTGAACGCTTCAAGACGAAGTTCGCAGGCACGGGCTATCGAAGCGTCAAGCGTGGGAAGAAGACCGAAACCGCCGAATCGGAAGGCACTTAGGGGGTATTTCCCCACCCATCGGTGCCATCTAGGGTGCATGAAGCGTGCCGTCCGAAGCGTGGGGAAGCCCCCACTTTCGGTGCGGTGCGTTTCACGCACCCTGCTTGTTTCTTGCAGAGGCTCTGACGGTCAGGCGTCGGTAACCGGTCATGCGCAAAGAACTTGAGCAGAAACTCGCCCGTTTTGAAGAACTCGAGAAACAGCTTCTCGATCCGGACGTGTTGGCGAACCCAGCCCGTATGTCGGCCGTGGCGCGCGAACACGGCTCGCTGGCCAAGGTGGCCACGAAATACCGGCGTTTTCGGCAACTCAACGACCAAATCCGCGAGGCGAAGGACTTGGCCCAGGGGGACGACCTCGAGATGCGCGAACTTGCCGAGGCCGAGTTGCCCGCGCTCAAAGACGAACGCGACCGATTGTGGGACGAGTTGCTCGATTTGACCGTCGGTGGCGAGGACGCCCACCGCAACCGCTGCGTGATGGAGATTCGCGCCGGCACCGGGGGAGAAGAAGCGGCGCTGTTCGCCCGGGACCTCTTTGAAATGTACAAGCGCTATGCCGAGGGCCGCGGTTGGAAGGTCGAGATTCTGAGCGTAAACGCCACCGAGCTGGGCGGGTTCAAGGAGATCGTGCTGGGGATCGAAGGCGAGGGGGCCTTCGCCCAGTTGCAGTACGAAAGCGGCGGACACCGCGTCCAGCGCGTGCCCGAGACCGAGGCCAAGGGTCGCATCCACACGTCGGCGGCCACGGTCGCCGTGCTCGCCGAACCCGAGGATGTCGAGATCGAACTTCGGCCCGAGGACTATCGCCTCGACCGTTTCTCGGCCAGCGGCCCCGGGGGGCAACACGTCAACAAGACCCAGTCGGCGGTGCGACTGACGCACTTCGCCACGGGCATCGTGGTCCAATGCCAGGACGAGAAAAGCCAGCACAAGAACCTTGCCAAGGCCCTGCGCGTCCTCAAGACCCGGCTATACGAAAAGAAACGCGAGGAAGAAGCGTCGAAGCGGGCCAGCGAGCGCAAGAGCAAGATCGGCTCGGGCGACCGCAGCGAGCGGATCCGCACCTACAACTTCCCCGACAATCGCGTGACCGACCACCGCATCAACCTGACTCTCTACAAACTCGACAGCATCCTGGCCGGCGACCTCGATCCGCTGATCGAGGCCCTCAAGGAATACGAGCGCCAAGAGCAGCGCGCGGCGTTCGGGGCGGATGAGGGATGAGAGATGGGAGATGGGAGATGGGAGATGGGAGATGAAAGCCGAGGCGCGGCTTGACAGATCGGTGGTGGTCCCGCATCATGGGTGCTTGGGTCGGTGCGGCGTCGCGTCTTGGGCATCCTTCCTCCTTCATCCCTTCTAGCTCGTCCTCCCATGCCGGACCCTGAACCCTGGACCGTTGGCCGGCTGCTCTCGTGGACGACCGAGTACCTCAAGCGTCACGGCGCCGAGAACGCCCGGCTCGATGCCGAGGTGCTCCTGGCCGAGGTGCTCGGTTGCCAACGGATCGAGCTGTACACCGCGTTCGACGAGGTACCCAAGGAGGATGCACGCGCCGGGTTCCGCGATCTGGTGCGCCGCCGGGCCGAGGGCGCTCCGGTCGCGTATCTCGTGGGCCGCCGCGAGTTTTTTTCGCTGTCGTTCCGTGTGACTCCCGACGTGCTGATCCCGCGGCCCGAGACCGAGTTCGTCGTGATGACCCTCATCGACCTGGCCCGGTCGCACGCGGCCGGTCGGCCCGGCGACGAGATCGCCATTTGCGATGTGGGGACCGGCAGCGGGATCATCGCGGTCGCCGCGGCCAAGCATCTGCCGAACAGCCGGGTGACCGCCGTGGACATCAGTGCCGCGGCCTTGGCGGTCGCACGGGCGAATGCCGCATCGCACGGGGTGGACGATCGGATCGAGTTCCTTCAAAGCGATCTCTTGTCGGCAATTGCGGCGGACCGCCGGTTCGATTTCGTGGCCAGCAACCCGCCTTACGTGAGCGAGGCCGAGTACACCAGCCTGGCCCGCGATGTGCGCGAGTTCGAGCCCCGCCAGGCGCTGGTGGCCGGTCCGCGGGGAACCGAGGTCATCGAACGGCTGATCCCCCAGGCGGTCGAACACCTAAAGCCCGGGGGACACGTGCTGATCGAGATCAGCCCCATGATCCACACGGCGGTCGAGGCGATGCTCGGCGCCGACCCGCGGCTCGAGGTCGGCCCGACGGTTCGGGACCTCGGCCGGCACGCGCGGGTGGTGCAAGCCGAGAAGAAAGGCGGGGGCTGATCTGAAGGGGCCGGCCGGTTGACAGAGCCGATCGACCATCCGCTTCGCATAGGTCGGCGAGTCCCGCGCAATATGGTCATAGATGTCTTGAAGATGCCCCATCGCGGTTTCCGTCCACCGGACTTTCATCTCGGCAGTCCAAAGCGATGCCGCACGTCGTCCACCTCCACGGTCCGGCCCGCCTCACTGTCGCGAAGCCCGGCCTCAACGGCCTGCCGGACGTAGATCCGGTACATCAGGTCCTCCCAGGTCGCGTCCTCGGGAAGCTCCTCGACCATTCGGCGAGCCTCGGCTTTGACACCTGAATCGTGCATAGACAACTCCTCTTCCTTTTCGACATTGTATTCGAATCTTCGGAGCCCGGCACCATGTTCAAGCAACTTCAAAGCCTGCCACACTTGCGGCGCGGCCGCACCAGTCCTTGGGCGTCCCATCCGAGGATCGCCGGAATGCCGCGGAACTCGATCGTGCAGTCCTCCAGAACGCCGGCCGTCGGCCGGGCCAGGCGCAGCCGCCAGATTTCGCCCTGCGCGGCGGCATCGCGCGTCGCGCGGAACGATTGGGGCTCGGCGATATCGAGTCTCTCCCAACGTTTGACACCCGCGGCATCGAAAATGGCGGCCGAAACCCGCTCGGCTTCGCCCTCGCCGCTTAACCGTATGCCGAATTCCCGCGTGCCGGGCGGCACGTCGAAGTAGAACTCGCCCGTGGTCCCCAGCAGGTGGATTCGTCCCGACTGGCCGGCAATACACACGCGATGGCTCGACGAAAGCAGGCGCACGGTGTGTGTCGCGGGGCGGCAGGCGATGTGGAACACGCCGCTCTCGGCAGCGGTGAAGCGGACCTCGCCTTCCTTGCGGAAATCGATCACGCCCTGTTGGACCTCCTTGCCCGACGGACCCGTGACGCGCACCACCAGCGGCTTTCCCTCGGACCGGCCCACCGGCTCGTGTGCCAGACGGAGCGAAACGGTTTCTCCCTGGTTGGCCGTCAGCAGATACAGGGCCTCGCCGCGCAAGCGGTGCGCGGGCAGCGCGCGCGTCGCCGGGGCCGATCCGCCGCCCATCGGCTCGAACCGCGCGCCGTCCAATAGCACGGGGCGCAGGCTGTAGATGGGGTCGGTGGGCATCCAGCGGTCCACCAGAGTCTGGTCCAGCCGGTGGATTGTCTCCCCTTTGCCGCGACGCACGACGAGCGTGCCTCTCAAGTCGCGCACCCGCACCCCCGCGCGGTCGTCGAACTTCATGAGCGGCCGATCGACCCGCTCGACCAGCGTGCAATCGACGAACTCGACGCCACCCACGTCGTCGAGGTCGTCCGGCCGCGCGCTGAACAGGATGGGCGCGGCGGCCGCGGGACGCTCGGCCGGGTCGGCGATGGTCGTGCGCACGAAGCGCAGGGTCGCCCCGCCGGGCGGCTTCGAGCCGATGTTCACGCCGGCATGGCCGACGTCCTCGAACCGGCAGTTGACGAACTCGATCGTGCCCTTGACCGGCCCGGCCTTGCCGCAGCTTGTCACGATGCTTGCCGAGCGGGCGTTGGTGCCCCGGGTGATACAGTCCTCGACGCGGATCGACACCGGAGCGGAGGTCCCGTCGAGCGGCCGCGCGTAGATGTGTAGCGCGTAGCCCTGGTTGTTCTCGATCACGCAACGGCGCATCACGCAATCGACCAGTCGTTCGCTTGCGTGGTTGGGCTCGAAGTCGATCCCCGCCGCCGGTGGTGTACCCGCCGTGTCCTTGAGCGTGCAATTCTCGATCAAGAGGCCCTCGGCCGTGATCACGCTGATTCCCTGGCGGTAGTTGCGGTCGCAGGTCACCTCGCGGATCGTCACATTGCGATTCGTCTGGCCCTTTGGGCCGGCACCGAGGTAGATACCGTCGCCGCCGCTTTCGGCAAGCACAAGCCCCGTGATCGTCACGTTGGTGCAGCCGCAGATCGACAGCACGTGCCGCCATTCGGCCTTGGCGTACGGCGGGCCGGCGTAATCCGCACGGCGCATCTGAAGGGTCGCCCCGGGGCCGGTGAGCTTGACGTTCGACTTGCCCACGGCACGGAACAGGGCATCGCTCGGCCCGCGAAACGATCCCTTCTTGGCCAGGACCACGGCGCCGGGCTCGAAGAACACCTCCTGGTCGCCGGCCAGCTCGATGGACTCGACGATCCAGGGGCCGGGCATCTTTTCGACGACGACCCTCGCGGCTTTGGAGCGGATGGCCGCCTGAAGGGCGGCCGTCGCGTCGTCGGGATGGTAGCCCCACCAGGACGCGCGCGCCGTGGTGCGCTTTCCCGCGAGGACCTCGGCGATCGCCTGGTCGTTCCGCGCGATTTCGGCGGCCTTCCCGCATGCCGCGACCGCGGCAAGCGCGACCAGAACCGCGTGTGCAAGTCGAGTGGTCCACATGTCGATGGTCCTCCAAGCATCGTCATTCGGGGGCAGATTCTCATCGTCCGATTTGCATCAATGCCCAGGCCAAGAGTACCAATGCTCCCACGGAGCCCCAGGCGAGGACGAACCCGACGAGGTCTTCGCGGTAGCGGCGGAAGAAGCCATGCCAACGTCTGCGCGTGAGCCAACCGGGTAGGTCGAGCAGGATGAGATCTTGGCCGCGGTCGGCGGCCGGGGGCTTGGGCGCGCCTTCGGGCAAGCCCTCGCCGTCGGTCGAGCGTGCCTGGTTGTCGAAGAAGCGGGCGATGCGTTGGGGGTCTTCGGGACGCGTGAGCAGGCTTCCCAGGACGAAGGCAACCGCGCCGGCGGCCATGGCCCAGGCGAACGGCATGGCCGACCACTTGTAGACGATCTGGAGATGGCCGCTGGCAAGGAAGGGGGCAAGCCGGCCGTCGTGCCAGGCGGCCACGAGTTGATCCCAGGCGGCGCCCAAAGTCGCTGGGGCGTCTCCAGAGCGGCAGGTCATCAGATAGCCCAAGGCATAGTACACGCCAAACGCCACCAGCGTACCGGCCAGCGCTCCCGCGCGGTTGGCCCGTTTCCAGAGGAACCCGCCAAGGATCATGATGCCCATCAACGCGGCGATCGTCTCGGTGAACAGGAAGGCCTGAAGCACCTCCCTGACGTACAGACCGAACAGCACGCCGGCCACGGTCAACCCCAGTCCCGAAAGGCGGCCTACCCAGAGCAGTTCGCGGTCGCCGGCATGGGGTCGGAAGTAGGCGCGGTAGAGGTTGCGTGTGAAGAGGGCCCCCGTGTTGACCATGAAGTTCGAACAGGTCGACATGTTGGCGGCCAACACACAGGCCACGATCAGGCCGACCAGCCCCGGCCCGAGCAGGTGCAGGCAGGCGTACCCGAAAGCGGCCTCCGGGTCCTTCAGGAGATGGCCCCGCTGGAGGACCGTCGCGGCGACGATCAGGCCGGTCCATGCCCACCCGATCGTGCAGAGCCGCTTGACGAATGAGCCGTAGGTTTGCCCGACGCGTCCGGCCCGCTCGGTGCGCCCGGTTGCGTTCATCGTGAGGATGTGCGGTTGCGCGGTGATGCCCACCAGTCCGTTGAGCGAGAGCATCGCGATGGTGAAGGCATCGATGCGGCTGGCCTCGTTGTACAGGTCGAAGAAGTCGGGGAAGTCGGCTGCCAGGGTGGCACGCATCCCGGCGAAGCCCCCCACCTCGGCCAGTCCGAAGGGAATCAGCAGGAACGATAAGACGATGATCAGGAATCCCTGCACGAAATCGGTATAGGCCGAGGCCACCAGGCCGCCGACGAAACTATACAGCAGAAAGGCCGCGGTCATCGCCAGGACCACGCCGTTGGCTGAGATGATCTCGCCGCCGGTGGCGACCGAGATCGCCTTGCCGGCCCCCTTGAGCATCGCCCCCTGGTTGAACACGAAGAAGGCGATGGCGTACACGGTGTAAAGCAAGGCCAGCCCCCGGCCGTAACGTTCCTCGACAATCTCGCCGATCGTCGTCTTCTCGGCCCGACGGTACCATGGCGCCATCAGCCAGTAGAACGGCGTGATGAGCATGTTCTTCCACTGGTACCAGATCGTGGCGAAGCCGAACTGGTAGGCGGAGCCGGCCTGGGCCACGGGGTTCTCGGCGTTCGTGCCCGTGCCGAACGATTGGCCGATCATCACCCACCAGGGCAACTGCCGGTCGCCCAGAAAGTAGCCGCCGCTGGAGCGGATTTTTCGCGAGACCCACAGGCCGAAGGCCGTGATCGCGACGAAGTACCCGACGAGCACGCACCAATCGAGTTCGGTGAATCGGGCGGCGGAAGAGGGCATCGGCGGCATCCGCGGGGGATCTGCGGGAAAGGGCGACAAGAGCCTTATACCGCCGCCCCATTGCCGGGCCAAGAGGCCCCCGCGTCATTTGCCGCGCACACGCCGTCGGCCGGCCTAGACCACCGCGACCGGCCGAATCCGCTCCAGCAGGCTGCGGATCATCTCGCGCCGCGTGCGGAGATCCTCACGGAAACTCGACGTGCGCGTGTGGTGGATCTCCACCGGCAGTTCCTGAAGTTCGCGTTCCAACAGTTCGGCCACGAGGGCCCATTCCGCTTCGGTCAGCCTGGGTTGCTCGGCCATGGTACACCTCGCCGCTGAGATGGGGGAACAAAGGAATCCAAGAGCCATCGGGCAGTCCCGCGACTGGCGCAGCCAAGTCCGGCCCGCGACAAGGCCGATTCCGACGAGGCAGATCGAACACGGGCCGGCGGTCGCCAGGAGAAACCGCACCGCTTCCATCCGACACACTATGCTATGGGCCCCTGGAAACGCGGGCAACCCCTCGCTCGAACCGCGGCTTGCGTCTCCCCTCGTTTCGGTTGCTTCTCAGGGAGGGGAGGCCCCGGTATAATGGGCACTTTCGGGCCGGGCGATGCCTGTCCCCGGCAATGCGCCCGGCACGCCCGCAATCTATACTCTTCTTGGGGAGGCAATCCGTGAAGCGCACGCGGTTGACCAGCACTCTCATTGCGGCTTGCGGCATCGCCCTCGCTACCGCCTTGGCGGGCTGCCAGCCCGCCGAGCAGGGCCGGGTCTTCGGGGTTACCTTCCAGACCATGAACAACCCCTTCTTCGTCGACCTGAACGATGGAATTCGGGAGGTCGTCGAAGCCCACGGCGACCGGCTCGTCACCCTCGACGCGCAGTTCAACAGCGCCAAACAGCTCAAAGACATCGCCGACCTGACCGGTATGAGGAACATGGCCTGCATCTTCATCAATCCGGTGAACTGGGAGGGGATCACGGGCAGCCTCCTCCAGGCCAGAACGAAGGGCATTCCCTGCATCGTGGTCGATGCCCCGGCCAAGGACAAGGACCTCGTGCTCTCGACAGTCGCTTCCGACAACGTGCAGGCGGGCCGTCTGGCGGCCGAGGCGCTGGCGAAGGTCAAACCGAAGGCCAAGGTGGTCATCCTCCATCACTCGGTCAACAAGGCTTGTATCGACCGCGTCGAGGGATTCACCGAGGTCGCCCGCAAGTCCGGCATGGAGATCCTTGAAACCCAAGAGGGCAAAGGGCGCACCGACGAAGCCCGCCGGGTCATGCTCGATCTGCTCGGCCGGCACAAGACCCTCGATGCCGTGTTTCCCATCAATGACCCGAGCGCGCTGGGGGCCATCTCGGCCCTCGAATCCACCGGCCGCCTGAAGGACGTGTCGGTGGTGACGGTCGACGGGTCCCAGGAGGGAATCAGGGCGATCCTGGACGGCAAGCTCCTATCGACCTCGGCGCAGTTTCCACGGGAGATCGGACGGATCGCCGCCGAGAAAGCGTACGATCACCTGGCGGGCAAGCCGGTCGAGAAGGACGTGGTCGTCCGTGTCGAGTTGATCACCCGGGAGAACGCCGACGCCTTCCTGAAGAAGTGACTGCCCGGGAGCACGCTTGGGCTATTCGCTGCTCGGACGCGATGCGAACCAGATGAAGAGGACCGACGAGGACAAACCGCCCCAGCGGCAGTCCGGTGCGACGGAACTGCGGCTGACCCTCTCCGAACTGGCGCAGGCCATTCGCGCCCGGGAACCTGCCGCGCGGCTCGTGGTGCCGAGGATTCTGCGCCGGGTCATTCTCGAACACCGCGAGGTGACGGCGTGGGGGTTCCGAGTGCCCCACCGCAAGAGCTACGCGATCGCTTCGCAACCGCTCTTGGAGATTGCCGACCGCGACGAATTGGGGTTGGAGCCCGACGAGCCGTTGCCGGCCCGGATGATCCTCTTGCCCTCTCCTGATCCGGCTCTCTTGGCGGAATTGCCGGCCGGCGAGGTTCTGTTGCGGTACTGGCGTCTGTTGTTTCACGCGCGCGTTCACGTGGCGATGGACGAGCGGGCGGCCGAGGGCGACCTCACGGCCGGCGCGTTGCGCCAGCGGATTTGCCAACTCGGCCCGGCGACATTCGAGGAGATTCGCGAGGTCCTCCACCAGGAGGGTTTTCTCCTGCCGCCGCGCGACGACCGGGAGGCGTACCTCGAATTCGCGGCGGTGTATCTCGAGCTGCGGTACTTTGCACCGGACCTTTTGCGCTGGTATTTTCCCACGGTCGAGCGCTTCGACCGGATCGACGCCGTGTTGGCGCAGGACCTTGACGCTTGGGCGCTCTACGAGGCGACCCGACCGGACGGCGCCGCGGTGCCGCCGGACCTGCCCGAACCCGCTCCATCGGCCCCGTCGGATCCGTGGTCCGCTCGCGACGAGGCGGGCGGCGTCCTGCCCGACAAGCCCGAGCCGCCCGGCAGCGGACGTCCCTCGGAACGCAAGTATCGCCGGCTCTCGAGCCGGGCCGAGCGGGCCGCTGCGGTGGGGAACCACGTGCGGGCCGCGATGCTCTGCGTGAAGGCCCAGCGGGTCGCCCCGCGCCAACTCGCCGGTCCGGCCCGCGATGCCGTGCGAGCCCAAGTCGACCACTTGGTGCGGCGACTCAAGGACGCGCTGGACCTCGACGACTCCGGCCCGCAGCCGTGGCGCGATTCCCTGGCCGCCCTGGTCGAGCTGGCGCCGCGCGGGATGTGGACGGCCGAGGCGCGGCTGCTCTACGACCTCCAGAAGGCCTGCGCCGACCACGAACGCGAGATCCACGCCAGCGACCTGGTCGAGTGGGTCCTTTCGCTGGGCAAACGACCGATCCATCGGCCCTTGCCCAGTCTGCGCGACGTGCTCTTGTCGAAACACCTCCGCAGCGCGCAGCGACGCCTGCCGGCCGTGCGGCTTACCGGGAAGCAGCGCCGGCATCTGGCCGAGCTGATTCGCGAGGGCATCGATCGCGTCGAAACGCGGATCCGCCACCGGTTCCGGCCGCAGATCGAGCGCGTGCTCGACGAGGTGGGTCTCGTGCCGGCGAATCTGCCGGAGCGCGTCGCCCGGGCAAAGCTCGTCGAGGAATTGCTCGACCGGATTGCCGAGCGGGGCTACATCACGATGGGCGACTTCCGCGACGCCATCTCTCGGAACAACCTCAAGTTGCCCGACTTCGCCCGGGCCGCCGACCTGCTCCGCGGCGACCAGTTGCTCCAGGTCGACCGCTGGTTGTCGACCGAACTCGACGGCGTGTATCACCGGGGCGAGTTCTATCGG
>JANLFZ010000039.1:12814-21011 GCA_024653385.1 Thermoguttaceae bacterium
GCAACTCGCCTCGCTGGCGTTCGGCACCTGGATCGGCCGGGGGCTGTTCCGCTTCGCCGCGTTGCCGTTCGTCGGGGCGTTCGTCGTGCTGGCGTTCCTCCAGCACGCCCTCGACGAGTGGATCGGCCTGGAGGGCGTGGAGGTCAAGAGTTGGGAACTGGTCGGCGGGCTGGGGCTGTTCCTGCTCGGGCTGATCAACGTGGGCCCCTTCCGCCGCGGCGTCTGGTGGATCGCCAAGGAGGTTTTTCGCGCGGGCCGGCTCGTGCTCTACGACCTGCCGCAGTGGCTGCTGCGGCACGCGTGGGTGCGATGGCTCCTTCAAAGCCGGCTGGTAAGGCTCGCCACACGCTACGTCGTCAAGCCTCTGGTGTTGACCGCAGCCGCCTGGCTCGTCTTGCCGAAACGCGACGTCGAGTGGCGCGTGTCGCTGGGCATTGCCGCCGGCATCTTCGTGGCGGTCAACCTGCTCTTGAACTCGCGGGTCGGGCGCAATGCCGAGGAGATCATCGCCGATTCGATCGTGCAAGGATGGCGCCGTTTCGGGCTGAGGCCGCTGATGACGCTTTTCTCGGTCGTGATGGAGGCGTCGAAGGTCCTGCTCGAAGGCGTCGAGCGGTTCATCTACGCGGTCGATGAAATGCTCCGGTTCCGCACGGGCGAGAGCAACCTGACGCTCGGCCTGAAGGCGGCGGCCGGCGCGGCCTGGTTTCTGGTCACCTACGTGTTCCGCTTCGCCATCAACGTGGTGATCGAGCCCCAAATCAACCCGATCAAGCACTTTCCCGTCGTCACCGTCTCGCACAAGGTCTTTCTGCCGTTCGTCGCGGTCTTCCAAGGCTGGCTGGCCTCGGCGATGAACGAGTTCACGGCGTGGCTGGTGGCTTTCTTGATCAGCGTGTCGATTCCCGGGGTGTTCGGCTTCTTGGCCTGGGAGCTGAAGGAGAGTTGGCGGCTTTACGGCGCGAACCGCCGGCGGTTCCTCGCCCCCGAGCCCATCGGCCCGCATGGCGAGTCGATGCCGCGATTGCTCCGCCGGGGCTTTCACTCGGGCACGCTTCCCAAGCGATTCGCCAAGCTCCGCCGCGCGGAACGCCGGGCCCGCGCCAAGACCAATTGGAAACGAGTCCGCAAGCACCTCCAAGCCTTGCACCACATCGAGCGGGCGGTCCGCCATTGGATCGAACGCGAGCTGGTGGCCCTGCTCGATGCGTCGCCATGCTGGCGGGGCGGGCGAATCGCGGTCGACGAGGTCCGGCTGGCCACGACACTCGTCGAGATCGGCTTGGCTTGCCCGGCACGCGGCGAGTCGTCCCTGAAACTCGCGTTCGAGATCCGCGCGGGGTGGCTCGTGGCGGGTATTGTCAGGCCGGGCTGGGCCCTCAACGTTCCCTCCCAGGAACGGCCCGCGCTGGCCGCGGCCCTGTTGGGCCTCTACAAGTCGGCGGGCGTCGAGATCATTCGCGAGCAGATCGAGGCCGAGTTGCCCCGATTGGCCGATTTCACCTTGACCCCCGATACCCTCGTCGTCTGGACCGACCCCGATTTCGAGCGGGAAGTGGTATACGAACTCGACTACGGAGCGTGGATTCCCCCCCAGCAGACGCGCGGTCCGCGCGAACGCCGGCTGCCGGCCCTCGAACGCCAGCGATTGTTGTTCGGCCAGTACGGGATCGCCTGGGACCGCTGGGTGGCGCTTTGGGATCGCGACCTGCCCGGCAACGGCCCGGTCGAGGACCTCTTGGCCTCGTTCCAGGTCGTGCCGGAACCCGCCGAGCCCGCCGACGTACCCCGGGAGCACGCGGCGCACCTCGGCCCCCTATCATCTTGATTGAGTTCCCGCGGGGCTGGTATCGCGCCATGCTTACCGTGTTTGCCGTCTCCGACGCCACCGGACGCACCGTGGAACGTGTCGTGCGCGCGGCCTTGGTTCAGTTCGGCGACGCGCCCGTGCGGGTGGTCCGGCACCGAGGCGTCCGCCGGCCGGAACAAGTCCGGGCGATTCTCGAGCGCGCGGCCGGCGAGAACGCGGTGGTCGTCCACACGCTGGCCTCCAACGACCTGCGCCGGGTGATGCTCGAGGAGTCCCGGCTTCGTGGCGTGGATGCGATGGACCTCATGGGACCGCTCTTGGACCGGCTCACCCATCGCCTCCAGCTTACCCCGCACGAGGTGCCCGGACTGCTCGAACAGTTGACCGAGGCCAGGTCGCGTTCCATCGAGGCCATCGAGTTCGCGTTCCGCCACGACGACGGCCAGCATGTCGACGAACTGGGACAAGCCGAGATCGTGCTCGTTGGGGTGTCGCGCACGATGAAGACGCCGACGATGCTCTACTTGGCCTACCGCGGATGGTTCGTGGCGAACGTCCCGCTGATCGCGGGCGTGCCGCCGCCGGCCGCGCTGTTGGAGCAACCGGCCGAACGGGTGTTCTGCCTCTGGATGGCGCCGGACCGGTTGGCGGAACTGCGCCGCGTGCGGGCGCAGCGCGAGAGGATTCCTCTGGATCCGTACTGCTCGCTTGCGGCGGTCGAGCGAGAACTGCAAGACGCCGAGCAGTGGTGCCGGCGCCGCGGCTGGCGGCAGATCAACGTGACGAGCCGATCGGTGGAAGAGCTGGGCCAGGAGATCATCTCGATGGCGCGGCGATCGAGCGGCCTCGCGTCCGCGGAGCGACCCGCCGCGGAACCACCAGAAACGCGGTGAAGAAGTCCTGCGATGCCCGGGCCAGCCATCGTCGAAGAATTGTTGCCGCCTCCCGGCGTCGAAGAGGCTTTCCTGCGACTGGCCGTCCGGCCGCACTGTCTGTTCCTCGACAGCGCCCTGCGAGAGCCGCGACTCGGCCGGTACTCGTTTCTGGCGGCCGCCCCCTTCGAGTACTTCGAACGCGCCGACGACGATGCCGACAGCCTTGGGGAACTCGCGCGGCGCCTGGCCCGGTTCGAAACCGAACGCCTGCCCGAGCTGCCGCCGTTCCAGGGCGGCGCGGCGGGGCTGTTGGCCTATGATCTCGGCCGGCAGTTGGAGCGCGTCCCGCGACCCGCGTTCGATGAGTTCCAGACGCCGGCGTTGGCCATCGGGCTGTACGACGTGGTTCTCGCGTGGGACCACGTCGAGGACCGGGCCTGGATCATCTCGCAAGGGTTTCCCGAGGTCGATCCGGCGCGGCGGCACCGCCGGGCCCGAGAGCGCCTGGCCGAGGTCCAGGGGTGGCTCAAGGGGCCGATTCCCGACAGTGCGCCTCGCCGGCCTTCACGGCCCGACGTGGCTGCCGTCGAACTCGCGCCGCAGTACGCCGTCCCCGGCATCCCGAAGCTGACCAGCGACTTTTCCGAGGCGGGGTATCTTCGGGCGGTCGAGCGGGCGATCGAATACGTGTACGCGGGCGACATCTTCCAGGTAAACCTGGCCCAGCGGTTGCTCTATCCTGCCGCCGACGATCCCGTGCGCCTGTACTTGCGCCTGCGGCGGCGCAACCCGGCTCCCTTCGCCGGGTTCTTCGACCTGGGCGATTTCGCCATCGTCAGCGCCTCGCCCGAGCGGTTCCTGCGCGTGCGAGACCGGTTTGTCGAGGCTCGGCCGATCAAGGGCACGCGGCCCCGCACGGCCCGGCTCGACGCCGACCAGTCCGCCGCCGACGAGCTGCGCCGCAGCGAGAAGGACCGGGCCGAGAACGTGATGATTGTCGATCTGTTGCGCAACGACCTTTCGCGGGTCTGCCAGGCCGACAGCGTGCGGGTGACCCAACTCTGCGAAATCGAGCAGTACGCGTACGTGCAGCACCTGGTTTCGGCGATCCGCGGGCGGCTGCGCGACGAGCACGGTCCCATCGACCTGGTGCGCGCGGCTTTTCCCGGCGGCTCGATCACCGGAGCGCCGAAGGTCCGGGCCATGGAGATCATCGCCGAACTGGAGCCGACGGCCCGTGGCCCCTATTGCGGGTCGATGGGGTACATCGGCTTCGACGGGTCGATGGATCTGAGCATCTTGATCCGCACGATCACGGCCGGTCGGGGCTGGTGGCAGGCCCCGGTCGGGGGCGGCATCGTGGCCCAGTCGGACTCGCGCCGCGAGTACGACGAGACCTGGCACAAGGCCGAGGGGCTCTTGCGGGCGCTTCGCGAGTGACCATGGTGGCCGGACGCCGGCGCAGGTTCGACCCCCGCGCCGAGCGCGAGACGCCCGGGCCTTGCCGCATCGGTAGTCTATTCTCGCTCGGCGCCTAACGCTTCAGGGCGGCTCGTACCGCTCGAATGAACTCGGGCGTGGTCCCGCAGCACCCCCCCACGAAAGACGCCCCGGCCTCGATCAAGGCCGGTACGACCTGGGCGAACTTCTCGGGCGTCTGCGCGTAGACCGTCCGGCCATCCACGATTTGGGGCAATCCGGCGTTGGCCTTGATCCAGATGGGCCGCTCCGTTGCCGCGTGAAGTCTCGCCGCGAGTTTCACGAAGCCATCGATCCCCTGGCCGCAGTTCGAGCCGATGACGTCGGCGCCGGCGTCGGTCAACTGGCGGGCGGCCTGCTCGGGGGTCGTCCCCATGAGCGTGCGGTCCCGGTCCTTGCCCGAGTCGAACACCATGCAGGCCACGGCGGGAAGCCCAGTCTCCTTGACCGCCTCAATCGCCAGAACCAGTTCGGCAGGGTCGGCGAAGGTCTCCAGCACGATCGCGTCGGCGCCGGCCTCGGCGATCGCTCGAACCTGTTCGGCAAAGGCCGCGCGGACTTCGGCGGGCGCGACGTCGCCCATCATCAGCATCACGCCGGTCGGCCCCACCGAGGCGAACACCTTGGCCCGGCCGTCCGCGGCGCGGCGCGAGATCGCCACGCCGGCGCGGTTCAACGCGGCCACCTGATCGGCAAGCCCCTGCCGGGCCAAGGTGATGCGATTCGAGCTGAACGTGTTGGTCAGAATGATCTCGCTGCCGGCCTCGACATACGCCCGAGCGACCTCTTCGACCTTCTCGGGTTGCGTCAGGTTCCAACCGTCGGGGCAAGCACCCACCGGCAATCCACGCTCGTGCAACTGGGTACCCCACGCGCCGTCGGTCACCACTGGGCCGCGCGACACCAATTCATCGATCAAGGGGTGCATTTCAGACTTCCCAGCCCTTGCGGTACGTGCGGGCCACGTACTGATTGATCTCGGGCAAGTTGGTGCACTTCATGGCTTCCACGTCCCACTCGATCTTCTTGCCGATCCCGGCGAACTGGGCCAAGTGGCCGCACAGCGCAAAGGCGGTCAACGGGGTCGCCGCGTCGGGGAAGTTCGAGGCCGGCACCCCGCCATTCTTGATGCAATAGTACAGGTCTTCGACCGGGCCGCCATGGGCGCGAGGGTAAGTCTTCGGCGGGGAGGGGAACTTCTTGTGGGCCTCCTCGGGCAGGATCCGCCCGTCGCTCCCCATCATCCCCTTCTCGCCCACGAACAGCGTGAACTCGCCGAACTGGCGGTTGTACTTCTTCTCGGCCTCTTTCATGACCTCGGGCTTGAGGCCCGCGTGGTCGTAGACGTAGACCTTGGCGGCGGGTTTGCCGGGCCGGGCGGGAATCTCGTAGAGGACGATGTTGTCTTGCGGGTACATCTCGTCGCTGCCGCCGGTGGTGTTCAGGCACGTCACGGTGAACCGCTTCACCTCGCCCAGCTTGAGCCCCCAGAACACCGGGTTGACGTTGTGGCAGGCCATGTCGCCGATCGTCCCCGTGCCGAAGGCCCGCCACGACCGCCAATTGAACGGGTGGAGTCCCTCGTGGTAGTCGCGGTAGGGGGCCGGGCCGAGCCACTCGTCCCAGTGCAGATGGGCGGGCACGGGCTTCGACGGCGGCCGGCCGCCCTTGCCGCCGAAATTGCGCCCGAGGATCGAGTGCGTTTCGACGATCGGGCCGATGGCTCCCGCCTCGATGTACTCGGCCATGCGCCTCATGCCTTCGCTGAACTGCCCCTGGTTGCCCATCTGGGTGAGCACCTTCTTCTGCTTGGCCGCCTTGGCCAGCACGTAGCATTCGCGGATGTTGTGGGCCAGCGGTTTCTGGCAGAAGGTGTGCTTGCCGAGGTCGATCGCGCGGATCGCGGCCGGCGCGTGCGTGTGGTCGGGAGTGGCGATCAGCACGACGTCGATCTCGCGGTGACACTCGTCGAGCATCTTGCGGAAGTCGTGGAAGATCTTGGGCTTGGCCCGGTCCTTGACCTTGTCCTTCATGACGCCGGCGATGACGTGCTCATCGACATCGACCAGGGCCACGAGGTTTTCCAATAGCGCGCAATCGACGCTGTAGCCGCCCATGCCCCCGGCGCCGATCACGGCGACCCCCAGCTTGTCGCCCGGCTTGGATTGGGCCATTACGTAAGGCACTGCCAAGGCCGCGGCCCCGACCGAAGCCGCGCCTCGGGTCAACCACTCGCGTCGGGTATAAACATTGCTCATGCGGGTTCCTCCTTTCGCGCCGGCACTTGGGGCGCGGTCTGCGGATGGGTGGTCCGAACGTGCCCGGGTCGAGACCCGGCCGTTGCCTCGCCCCGATTCTCGTGCGGTCGCTTCGAAAAATCAAGTGCCAAAGCGCGGCGGCAGGCTGCCGGGCTGCCGGTGCGTCAGTTGCCGAGCGATTGCAGCGGGGCGGGGATGCGTCCGCCGAACCGGACAAACGGGGCGCTGGCGCCGGCGTTGCGCACTTCCATCACCGGCGTCGAGCCGAACAGGCCGCCAAAGTCCACGAAGTCGCCGGCCTTGGCGCCGGGCACGGGAATCAACCGCACGGCGGTGGTCTTGTCGTTGATCACGCCGATGGCCATCTCGTCGGCAATGATGGCGGCGATGGTCTCGGCCGGCGTGTCGCCCGGGATGGCGATCATGTCGAGGCCGACCGAGCAGACGGCGGTCATGGCCTCGAGCTTTTCCAATACGAGGTGCCCGTTCCGGACGGCATCGGCCAAGGCCGCGTCCTCGCTGACGGGGATGAACGCACCGCTCAACCCGCCCACGGAACTCGACGCGAACAACCCGCCCTTCTTCACGGCGTCGTTGAGCATGGCCACGGCGGCGGTCGAGCCCGGGGCCCCGATCTTCTCGATGCCGAGGGTCTTGAGGATGTCGCCCACGCTGTCGCCCACGGTAGGGGTCGGGGCCAACGAGAGATCGACGATGCCGAAGGCCACGCCCAACTCGGCGGCCACCTCGCGCCCGATCAGTTCGCCCACCCGCGTGACCCGAAAACTGGTGATCTTGATCTCTTCGGCGAGGTCGCCCAGGGTGAGGTTTTTTTCGCGGGCGATCCGCCGTTTCAGCGCGCTGCCGACGACCCCAGGCCCGGACACGCCGATGTTCACCGTGGCCTCGGGCTCGCCCGCGCCCATGTAGGCCCCGGCCATGAAGGGGTTGTCTTCGGGGATGTTGGCGAAGATGACGAGTTTCGCGCAGCCGAACCCCCGCTTGTCGGCCGTGGCCCGGGCGATGTCGAGCACGATCTGGCCCATCTGCCGGATCGCGTCCATGTTGATGCCGGCCTTGCGCGACGCCACGTTGACCGACGCGCAGACCTGACGGGTCTGCGAGAGCACGTCGGGTAGGGAGTTCATCACGACCGAGTCGGCCGAGCTGATTCCCTTGTGGACCAGGGCCGTGAATCCGCCCACGAAATCGACCCCGCAGGCGGCGGCGGCCGCGTCGAGGGTTCGGGCCACCTGGACCGCGGCCGCATGCCCGTGCCCCGCCAGGATCGTCGAGACCGGCGAAATGGCCAGCCGCTTGTTCACGACCGGAATGCCGTACTTGCATCCCACGCGCTGGCACACCTCGACCAGCCGGCTCGCTCGGCTGAGGATCTTATTGTGGATCTTGCGGCAGACCAGGTCGACGCTGGGGGCAGCGCAGTCTTCCAGGTTCAAGGCCAGCGTCACGGCACGCACGTCGAGGTGTTCGGCGTGCAGCATTTCGATGGTGGAGAGAATCTCGTCGGTGCGAAGCATAGTTCAACCGTGCCCGGCCGACAGCCGTAGCTGGTTCGTGGCCACAAAGACGTTCTCGTGCTGAAGCTTGACCGTGAAGCCGAGATCCTGGCCCATCTGTTCCAGGTCGGTCTGAAGCATGCGGATGTCCCACTTCGCCGGCACCTCCAACTGACCGACCAGCACGAACTCGTCGCCCTTCCGATCGCCGAAAAGGTCGACGATGTTGATGTCCTTCCCGGCCAGGTACTGGCTGAA
>JANLFZ010000039.1:21021-21557 GCA_024653385.1 Thermoguttaceae bacterium
GCCAAAGGCCGTGATCACGAAGCGGTCGCACTTGTGCCGGGGGGCATATCCTTGGCAAAGCTGGGCGCGTCGTGCCAGAACCTGAAACTCCGATCCGCAAGTGCCCGCCTTGCGCACCTCTTCGGCCAGCCGCTCGGGTGCGACCGGCTCGGGCGTGCTGACGATCATGATCAGCGTGAAATACCCCCCCAAGACGGTCTGGCTACAGGCATCGATGTTGCCACCCAGCGACTCGATGGCCGTGGTCACGGCCGCCACAATGCCGGGATGGTCGTCGGACATCACGTCGAGCACGTAGACGTGTTCGAATCGGGCAATCATAGGTGTGGCGCCATCGAGGCCATCGGCGCGCTCCATGAACACGCGGGGGGGAACGGATCCCAGCGATCGGGTATCTGCCTTGAACCGCGCACGAAAAGGCAAGGCCGGTCCCCGCTTCCGGATGTCTATCAATGTACCAGCACGGACCGACGACTAGAAGTGGCCTTGGTAGCCGTTCACGGGGACCGTCCCGATTTTCGCGGCGAAGGAGCGCG
>JANLFZ010000409.1 GCA_024653385.1 Thermoguttaceae bacterium
ACAAGGGGCACTGCTGGACAAGCCAGCAGTGGCACCCGTGCGACTGGACCGGCACTGCCCACGACGAGTGGCACACGACGCGGCTGAGCGCGTGGAGCGTGACGGTTGGGACCGGCGGCTGGCCGATCTGGACGCTCCTGGGCTCGGTCTGCGACCATTCGGAGCTGCACAGCAATAGTAGCGGGAGCACGTGGACGCAGACCTCGACGGTCAACGGCACCAGTTCGACCACCAGCGGGAGTTACTCCAGCAGCAGTTCGACGCCGAGCGAGACGCACACCGAGGCGGGCACTGTGCCTGGCGGCCCGCCGGAGGCTCCCACCTACAGCGGCCCGGACGACGCCGACTTCGACACCCTGCTTACGGCCCTGGCCGCCGACGCCGCCGGGGCCTACACCACCCCGACGACCCGGGCCGAGGCGACCGACGCGGCCATCGCCTCCTTTACCGCCCTGGACGACGACGGCAACCCCTCCACCCCCTCCGGAGCGATCTACACCGCGCTGAGCACGGAATCCCAAGGCGGCTCAAGCAGTTCGTCGAGTTCGAGCACATCGTCCGCGCAACCGGCGCCCGGCGGATACAAAGGCGGCTGGTGGAACCCCTTGAACTGGTTGCGCGGGCTCTATACCGGAGATCCCAATGCGCCGGACGAATACTACGCAGCGGCACGCGGAGCGGCCGGTCAGTCGCTTTTGGGCAACGCGGCGGCTGCCCAGCAGGCCGCGCAGGCGCTCGACGTTGTAGACCCTACTCCGTTGTCCGGCTTGCTGGACGCCGGTCTGGACTATGCGCAGGGGAACGACTCGGAGGCCGGGAAGAAAGCGGCGATGAGTCTGGCCGGCCCGGCCGGGGACTTGCTCAAGAAAGCGCGGTCGGGCGGCAAGCTGGGAAGCAAGGCCCTTGGCTTCGCCGACGAGGCGGCAAGTGCGGGGGCGAAGAAGGTCAGCGAGACGACGGCGGCGGAACGCCGCGCTTACTATCTCGCACGGGGGGTTCCCGAAAGTGAGATCGGTCCAAGTGGTTATCCGAAGATTCACACTGTACAGCACCCGTCTCTGAAGCGGGCCGAGGACGCCGCCCGCGCGGAGGTGGGTAAGGGCGGGACAACGGTCAAGCATCCGTCACCCGCCGAAGGCGAAGGCCACTTCCATGGCGTAGATCAGCGAGGCAACAAGTCGAGGATTCACCATGAATACCCACAGTAGATCGGCGGGGGCTATCCTCCAAGCTTGGATTGGCCTTGCGCACGTGAAGGCTCGGCCCGGAAACGGAGTCTTGGGCCGCGCCGGTGCGGCGTTCGTTCCGGCGATTGCTCTCGCACGGAGCCGGGATGATTTCGTCAGCAAGGTCACTGCGAAACTGGATACTTATGACTTCGAAATAGTCGAAATCAAAGACATCGAGCCGTGCCGAACGAGGTTTAGACGCTGCGCTGTAAGCGAGGAGGTAATTGCGCTTGCGGCTTCGTTGACCGAAAACAACCCCGTGGCGCTGCACACGTTTCACGCGTACGAAGGGGAATAGTCGTGGCTGGCAGTGTAGTCCGCGCTGAACAGGAGCAGAGGGCGCGGGCTTGCCGATCACCCAACGAAGGTGGTTAGGCTTGTCCGCGGCTGAGTTTCGCCGGATAATCGGCGGGTCTGGTCTTTGGCAATTTGAGTTTGTCCCGTCCGGCTGAGCGGCCCTTGCACGTTAACGGCGAGCGACGTGGGCTCGTTCACTGAGGACGGCGACGTGGGCTTCTATAGCTCGCAGGAGGCGTGGGCCGGCGCGTATACCTATGACGCCAATGGCAGTGCGAGCCGCACGGAGACGTATCCCGGCGGGACCTACACGTACCCTGGGGGCTACACCTACGTGGTGCCGGGGACGACGATCAGCGGCTCTTCGAGCTACACGTACCACGGCAACTGGACCTACAGCGGCTCGGCCGAGTACGAGCAGGCTTACGACGAGCCGGGCGAGACGTGTGTGTCGTTTTACGACTACGAGCACGTGGCGGATGGCACGACGACGAGCCACGCGGAGGGCAATTCGTCCCTCCGTGCCAATGATGGTTGAGACACTGGACCAAGGGCAATACCTCTGCTCGATCCGCACGATGTACCGCATCCTCGACCAGCACCAGGAAGTGTGGGCGGGTTCATTCCCGGCGTCGGGGAAGCGATGGATCTGTACACATTGTTGGCGCCGGATTCGAGTTGGTCGGACCGGGGGCTGTCGGGAGTCAGCCTGGCGGCTAACATAGTAACGGGAGGAGCGGCGCCCAACTTCGGCTCCGCCGGCCGCGCGGGGCGCAAACTCGCGGGAGAAGCTGCCAGCCATCTCGACGAGCTTGGGGATGCTGCCCGGGGTGCGGGCCACGCCGCGGGCAAACCGCCGGCTCGAGGTGTTGATATTACGCCCAACCGGGGTGCCCGTCCAGGCTTGCCAATGAGCCTTGATGATGCGATCGCTGAAGTACGACGCGGGGGCGATGTCTTTGCGGAAAGCAGAGATGCCGCCCGGCGCATCGCGGAAGCGGCAGGGGATGGCCCTCCGATTTGGGACCCACCGCATGGGCCGGGACAAAAGCTGCACTTCCATCCAACAATCGGCGGTGAACGTGCACCGGGACATGTTCTCTACTGAGGCACGGGCATGATCTACGGATACGACAGTCGAACAATCAACGAGTATGGTCTGAAGGAGATGCGCGAGATAAGCGTGGCAGCTCCGCCATGTGCTCTCCGCGAGTTGGCCACGTTCCTGATGCAATGCGCGGACGAGTTGGAAAGCGCTGCTTCCGCCCATTGGCATAGGCACGCTTCCGCCTCGCTTAAACGGGACATTGGTTGTGAGGTCGTCGTGCTCAATTGCAAGCCGCCTGTGGGGGGAACCCTCTGAACGACGATGAAGGGCGTGCCTCGGGCATGTTGCCCGTGCACGACACCACGGGCATCGCGGAGGCTCTCGTGGCCGGTACTTACTATTCTGATGTAACCCCCGTGGCCTCTGCTACGTCCTCGGACGGTACCGTTACGTACCGCTACGACGCCACGGGGCAGTTGATCGGGGCGGACTATTCGGGGAGCCCGGCTGACGAATCCTACGCCTATGATGCCAACGGCAACCGCACCAATCCCGGCTACGTGATCGGTGCGGGCAACCGGCTGGTGTCCGACGGCGAGTATCGGTATCTTTATGACGCCGAAGGCAACCGCATCGCTCGGTTCATCGACGTGGACGAAGACGGCGTTTTGGACAGCGGCGACACGGACATCACGCAATACACGTGGGACAACAGAAATCGGTTGGTTCAAGTGACCGACCGGGCCACATTCGGCGGTGATGCGGTGCAGATCGTCACATACTTGTACGACTTGGAGAACCGCTGGATCGGCAAGACGGTGGATAGCGATGGCGACGGCACGGTGGACTATCAGACCTGGTTCGCTTACGACGGCAACCAGATCGTCCTAGAGTTCGACAAGGACGGCACGGGAAACGTAACGGGCCAGGACCTGAGCCATCGCTATCTCTGGGGTCCAGCAGTGGACCAAGCACTCGCCGACGAGCAGTCTGTCCGCTGGCCGACAACTTGGGCACGGTCCGCGATTTGGCCGTGTATGATGCCCAAACCGGCGTCACGAGCGTTGCCAATCATCGCGTGTACGACAGCTTTGGCAACCTCAAGTCGGAGACCAACGCCGCCGTTGATTTCCTGTTCGCATTCACGGGGCGGGCGTTCGATAAGAACACCGGTTTGCAGAACAACCTCAACCGCTGGTACGACCCATCCACCGCCCGCTGGCTCAGCCAGGACCCCCTCGGTTTCCACGCCGGGGACGCCAACCTGAACCGCTATTGCTTCAATAGCGCCACCAACATGACAGACCCGTCGGGGCTCTGGGGAGAGGGCGGTAATAGGCACGACTGGCATCCCAATCAAGTACAGCGAGATTTCGGCCACAGCGATTTCTACAACCCCGACGACTACTTCGACTTCAACACGGAAGACAGAGGCTGGACTCGGCCTAGTATCCCCTGGAGCACTGGGCTTCACTTCCAGACCTTGGAGGAAGCCGAAGCCCGTGCCCAACAAGCCCTGAACGCTGGTGACAAGGATGCGTTCGAAAGGGCCTTGCACGACATCCAGGATTACTACTCACACCGAAAGCAGGGCTGGAAGGCATGGAACCCCGAACTCGCGCTGCAAGGGGCGGAGTACGGACTGCATGCGGGCGGGATCGTTGGTCCGAAGACGGCCCTTCTTGGGGCTGCGGTGGGCTCGCTTGCGGGCTGGGGGCACACGCTGCCCACTGCGAAAGCCGAACTCGGGCTTGGCCCCATGCCCGATGATGCGCTAGACTACCGGGACGACTTTGTCAGGGCAAACCAGAAGACCAGGGAGTGGGTGGAGCGTTGGCGCGCCCGCTGGGGCATACCGTAATTGAGTGAGATTGCAAGTGGTGTCGATTGGAGCACAAGACATGTTCTCAGAAATCGCCCGATGCACGGCTCTGCTGTTTACGCTTTTCTGCGTTGGATGCACTGAAATGCCCGAGAGTGATCCCCGATACTGCGATAGGTCCCGCTTTCTGCCGGTATGGGTAATCGAGGTCGATCCAAGCGTCTCCGAAGAAGAACGAAAAGACCTGGACCGGGACCGCGGGATCGAGAAGATGCTGGTGATTCCGGTGTACAGGAACTACCGCCACGCAGCGGGGATCGATCGCATCGCCATTGCGCATCCGTTTCTTTACCGTCCTGGCGAAGAGATCGAAAGGAAACTCGACTCATTTGGGCAGCGCGACAAGCTCGCTCGCCTTGTATTGTGGGTGCGAGGTTACTTCCCTAACGGCCTAGGAGGCAATTTCATGTGGTCTCCTGTGGTGAAGGGCCGAAGGATGATCGTCAAGGAGCTTCAGCAGTGTATGGGATCGGAAGACGCCGAGATCAGCGCGGCCATGAAGGAATTGTTGGATTTCAAGTACAATGCGGCTGAGGTGGTGCGGTCGGTCGGATACGATAGTAGATTCTTTCAGTATGGATACTCCGCGCGCGCCCACCTTCTCTGGGCCTGCGACGAGGGCACGAGGATCGTGAACCGGTTGAGTGCCGAGGACAAGAAGATGGTGGCCGCGTTTGCGGCAGAGGAGCCGGCCAAAAAGGGCAAGTCAGAGCCGAAACTTTTGGACGGGACGTATACGTGCGAACTGATGTCTCTGGTATTCGAGCATGGCAAGTGCTTCTGCATTGAGACGACAACCAACCAGCGGGCCGAGACGAAGTACCTGATCAAGGGCGACAAGCTGTACATCGCCCCGATCCTTCCCGAAGGCAAGAAGATGATCCGGAACGCGTGGCCGGTGTACACGATCAAGGGCGACACGCTGGAGTCGAGCCACGTGGAAGACATGGACACCGGAGAGATCTTCGAAGACCATTTGCCCAAGCTGATCTTGAAGAAGCAATAGTGCTGCTCCTACCGGGGCTACTTCAGCAATGTGGAGCCGTCGGCGTGCCGCTAGTTGAACATTGGGGGCAACGATTGACCCGGAGTGGGGTACCCGTTGGATAGCTCGGCCGGTGTCACGGCCTGAAGCGGAATGAAAGGCGTGGCCGCCGCACGGGGTCAGCTTGGCGGGCAGCGGGACCAGGCGTGGGACTTGTGCGAAGAAGCAGGGCGGTTTGTGTGGCGCGGGTCGAGAAAAAGGGGGAATGCGAT
>JANLFZ010000410.1:0-4153 GCA_024653385.1 Thermoguttaceae bacterium
GGCGGTGTTTGCCAAGGCGTGGGAGAGCGCGCGCCAGGGATCGATCGGGCGTCCCCCCGATAGCCCGGTCCCCCCCGGCGTCAACTACGACCTGTGGTTGGGGCCCGCCCCGTTGCGCCCGTTCAATATCTGCCGCTTCCATGGCTCGTGGCGGTGGTTTTTCGATTACGGGACGGGTGACCTGGGCAACGACGGCGTTCACCGGCTCGACATCGCGCGGTGGGGCCTCGAGACCGCCGTGGCGGCCCAGGGCGGCAAGTTGCCGGCGATCCCCCGCAGCGTCTCGGCCCATGGGGGCAAGTACTACTTCGACGATGCCCAGGAGTGGCCCGACACGCTCATGGTGACCTACGACTACCCGGGCTGCGTGCTGACCTACGAGATGCGGATCTGGTCGCCCTATCCGCTGGAAGGCGAGGACGAGGGCGCGGCCATCTTCGGCGACAAGGGCTACGTGGTGATCGGCAACGGCCGGTGGCGGGCCTTCGAAACGAACGGCAAGCAAGTGGTCGACGAGCGCGGCGGCTACAACGACCAGGGGCACATCGAGAACTTCCTCGAGTGCATGCGATCGCGAAAAAAGCCCGCGGCCGACCTCGAAACCGTCGGACACCCGTCGAGCCTCTTGTGCCACCTCGGCAATGCCGCGTGGCGTGCGGGCCACACGTTGCGGTTCGATCGCGAGACGTACACGTTTCCGGGCAGCGAGGACGCGCAGAAGTACCTCACTCGGCCCGAGTACCGCAAGCCGTGGGTCTTGCCGGACCTTGGCAGACTGTAGGTCCTGCCGCCGTTTGGGAGAGTGGCGCTTCCGGTTCGGCTTCGACGGGCGATGGGTTCTCGATCGCGGTCCGCAACGGATTGGGCGCCTCAGCACCGGGCGACGTCCCGCCGGTGCTGCGACGGCGCGCAGGGGCCAGCGCAGCCAGGGCCAGCGCGGCGGCCAGCACTTGGAACAGCGCCACGGTGACGGGATGGAGCGTCGGCGGCGCGACCGGCGGGGTGATCACGACCCGCTCTTTGCGTTCCCACCCGTCACGCGTGCGCCGCCACGAAGGCTCGTGGGTGGTCGCGGTCGAACCCGAGGGCAATTCCGTGGCCAGCCACCCCCCGGCAACCAGAACAATGACGATCCAAATGGCGTGCCGCACGTAAGGGCCGTAGTCTGGGATGCGAAACAGACCAAACCGCAAGGCATCCGGTCCGCAATCGCCGCGCCGCGGGCTCGAGCCGATCTGGCCGCCGTGCTCGAACCCATCACGAGCTATCCACTTGCGCGCGGCAAGCACGGTGCCGGCGCGGTGCCAGGCGTTGCCGTTTGGCAACATGCCGATCGCGGCGTGTCGATCGTTGGCAACATGCGGTTTCCTGACAACGGCGTGGGAGCCGGTCGTTTTGTTTGCTCCCCACGGGCTAATGGCCTAAGTTTTCACAAGGAAAGGTAACCAGACCAGGCACCGCCCGATCTGCGAAATCGCAGAGGATGCGTATCTATGCCAAGTCCGTCGATCTCGTTGGATCTGAAGAAGATTCTTGCCGGAGCCCAGTTGCCCGCGCTGCCGCAAAGCGCCATCCGCCTTCTCGAATTGTCCCAGGACCCATCGAACGGGCCGGCGGACTTCGCCGCGCCGATCGAGTCCGATCCTGGTCTGGCGGGGCAAGTGCTGCGGTTCGTGAACTCGTCGTACTTCGGGTTCTCCCGCGAGATCTCCAGCGTGAAGCTGTCGATCACGCTGGTCGGCATTCGCACGATCAAGAACTTCGCCCTGTGGAGCGCGGTGTTCAGTCTGATGCCCAACCCGAAGTGCGGGCCGTTCGATCTGAAGAGCCTTTGGCAGGACTCGCTGCGGCGGGCCCTGTTCGCCCGGGCCTTGGGCAAGCTCCAAGGAATGAAGGAGGCCGAAGAGGCGTTCTCGGCCGCGCTCTTGCAAGACATGGCGGTGCCGCTCTTGGCCAAAGAGGCCCCGGCGGTCTACGCCAAGCTCTTGGCCAGTCGCGACAACGGGCGGCGTCGCCTCTCGACGCTCGAACGTCAACTGTTCGGCTGGACCCATGCCGAAGCCGCGGGAATCATGGCCCGGCAGTGGAATCTGCCGGAGGACTTCGCCACCCTCATTGAAGGACACCAGGATGTCGATCGCTGGGTTGCGGAATCGAAGTCCAACCCGGGCATGGTGGCCGTGGCCATGTCGGCCCTCTTGCCCACCGTGGCCGACCCGGTGTGGAACGAGGGCCCGAAGCTCGAGGCATGCTACGAGAAGGTGGTGCCCCCGGGGAGCCCCGCCTTAGTCGACTTGTTGGGCAAGATCGACCGCGAGTTCGCCGATTTTGCGCCAATCCTGAAAATCGCCAATCCTGCCAAATCGCTCGTCGAGTGCCACGCCGAGTTGGCGGCCGCGGTCTCTTGACGTGTCGGCCGGACGACCACCGAAGCCCAATTCAGATTCTTGCCCAGTCTGGTCTCTGCCGCCCGAGAAGCCGATGGAATATCAGGGCGGGGGCGGTACAATTGGGTTGCAGGAATTCCTTGAAGCAAGGTTGCTTGTCTCGTCTAGCGTCGCGCAGAGAACCGAGGCTGTCAACGATGGGCGGTCGTATCCGGTCACGCCAGCTCGAACGCCAGGCCGAAGGGTACTTGGAACTGGGCATGGCCCAACACGCGATGGACACCCTCTCTCGGCTGGGGCCCATGGAGGCGTACACGCCCAACGCGCTTTGTCTTTGCGGTGAAGCGCTCCGAGAACTCGAAAGGTACGAAGAAGCGCTGGTTCCCCTAACAAGAGCCGCCGAGTCGGACCCCACGAACATCCGCGTTTGGCTTGCCCTGGGGTGGTGCCACAAGCGCACGTCACGGCTCGATCTGGCCATTGGCGACATGGAACGTGCCTTGGAATACGAGCCGACCGAGGCCCTGTTGCACTACAATCTGGCGTGCTACTTGAGTCTGGCGGGCCAGAAAGAGCGGGCGATCGCGCATCTCTCAAAGGCCCTGGCCATCGATTCGGACTACCGGGCCATGATCGAGACCGAGTCGGACTTCGACCCGATCCGATCCGATCCCGAATTCCAAGCCCTGACCGGACTCGGAGTGTAGGCCGGGCAACGGTTCACAGGCTCGGACTGCTACGAATCTCCCCAGTCGCGTTGGGGGATAGCCCGATCGGCTGGGACAAACCGGGTTCCGTTGCGTTGAGCCAGTCGATCAATTGCCGCAGCCGGCCGAAGTTGTTCCGCCTGAACGAGAATACCAGGCGCGGCAGCGCGGCCAGTTCCGGTTCGTCGCGTTCCTCGTCCAACGGCCCGCGGATCTCGAACTGCCCCTCGGCCAAGAGGTCGCCGAATCGGTTGGCCAGTTGCGACGGCGCATCCTCCGAGGGCATCCGGCTGAGCCGGATCACCAGTTGGCGGCGCACGTACCTCATGCTGTGGTACACGCGGTAGAAGTTGAGGATCTCGCGCACGGCAACCTCGGCCCGATCGGTAATGCGATACAGCGAAAGGTCTTCGGGCGAGATCATTCCCCGGGCCAAGAGTCGCCTCTCGACAAATTCCTGGAAACCGGTCCAGAAGTCGCCGCCGGGCTCGTCGAGGAAGACCACCGGCACCATGTCGCGTTTGCCGGTCTGGAGCAACGTGAGTACCTCGATCCCCTCGTCCAGGGTGCCAAAGCCACCCGGAAGGCAGCACATGGCGCTGGTTTCCTTGACGAACATGAGCTTGCGGGTGAAGAAATACTTCATGTGGACGAGTTTCGGGTCGCCCGCAATCACCGCGTTGGCCGCCTGCTCGAACGGCAGCAAAATGTTCAGGCCCATGGAACGATCGCGGCCTGCCCCGACATGCCCCGCCTCCATGATGCCGCTGGCGGCCCCCGTGATGACCAGCCAGCCCTCCTGAGCCATGGCGCGACTGAATACGACCGCCTGTTGATAGGCTGGATGATCGGGCGGCGTCCGGGCCGATCCGAAAACCGTCACCTTTCGGAGGTGACGGTAAGGACTGAACACCTTGAAGGCGTAGCGAAGCTCCTGAAGCGTCCGGCTGAGGATCTTCACGTCGCCACGGCTGGTCTGATCGCTGGCAAGCTTGTCGGCCGTCTCGTGGAGTTTCTCGATGAGATCGGCCGTGTGTGGTGGGGCCGCGGACTTGGTCG
>JANLFZ010000410.1:4163-5703 GCA_024653385.1 Thermoguttaceae bacterium
GCGTCAACCCTCGACATGACGTCCTTTCCCCCGGTTGTCGCCAAGGCCCCTTCGGTGGTTTGGTGAAGCGAGAAAAGACGGGAAGTTTCTTTGGAGTTCGGTGGGTTCACGGCCACGCTCGTTTGTTGCCACGACGGAAGACCAAACCTATTATACTTGAGGCTGTACGAGCACGTGTCGGGATTCGCGGCGGGTCTTGAAGTTCCACATCCGGGGACGTACACTCACTCCATATGGCTAGGGTGACCCGCGACCAAAACGTGACCGTGGTGGAAACCGACGGCAACTACCCCTCCTTGGAGGCGATGAAACTCGAGGAGTTCGGGGGAATGTTGCTGAGCGAGGCATCCCATGCCGAGCCGCCCCTGTTGGTTCTCGACCTGACCGCGACGGGCTTCATCGGGTCGAGTTTCATCGAGCTATTGATTCGGGCGCTGAAGCGCATCCGCGAGCGCGGGGGGGCGTTTGCCCTCTGCGGCCTGCAGCCGTTCTGCCTCGACATCCTGGAGACGGCGCGGCTGGACCAGGTTTTTCCGCGCTACACGACGCGCGAGATGGCTATTGCCGCCATGACGGCAGTCTCGACCCCAGACACTCCCTGAGTTGGAGGATCGCCATGCACGGGGGACGCGCGCACCGGGCGAGTCTCGCAAGGCCTCGCCCCGCGAAAACGGCTTGGGTCATGCTTCCTTGCTTGGCGATGGCTCTTGCCGCCTCGTGGGCCACCTGGCTTCTGGCCTGCGATACCCCGGTGTATCGCTACGCGATGTATCGGTGGCATCCCGCGCCCTATCGGGTGTTCTACTTCCATCGCGGCGCGCCTTCGAAGGACGATGCCGAGGTCAACCGGCTGCTCGACGAGGCCGGTTCGCGACCCGCGCCCACCAATCTCGTCTTTGAAGCCATCGACGTCTCCAAGGCCGACGCGATGGATCGGCTGCCCGAGGAGGTGAAAACGGCGTGCCGGGCGTACCGCGACGGCCAGCTCCCGGTCTATGCGGTCTTCGGACCGCGCGGCGAGGCGATCTGGTCGGGGCGACTCGAACCGGCCGCGGTGCGGGGCATGCTCGAGTCGCCGGCGCGCACCCAGATCGCCAAAATGCTGCACGACGGCCATGCGGCGGTGCTGGTCCTCTTGCCCGGCGCCGACCGCGAAGCCACCCAGCGGGCCGAGCAGGTGTTGCAAGAGTCGGTGCGCCGGATCGGCCAGACGGAAAAGACGCCCCCGGCAAGTTCGGAACCTGGGTCCTCGAAGACCGCCTCCCCGCCGTCGGCCGCCAACCAGGACGAAGACCCCTCCGCGCCGGCGGAACCCGCCCCAAAACCCCTGCGCCTTTGCGTGCTGAAGCTGGACCGCAACGACCCCAACGAGCCATGGTTGGTCCGGGCACTCTTGGGCATCGAGAAACTCGCTCCAGAGCAAGAGAAACAGCCGGTTCTCTATGCCGTGTTCGGTCGCGGGCGGGCGCTGGGGCCGTGCCCCGGCGAGCAGATCACCGCCGAAAGCATCGAGGACCTGGCCGCGTTTCTCGGCGGCGCT
>JANLFZ010000411.1 GCA_024653385.1 Thermoguttaceae bacterium
GGCCAGCTTCTCGACCTTGGCTCCCGGCGCGACCAGGCCGGCGCGGTCGGCGCCGGAAGCCACGGCGATCATAGCGAACCCGATTGCGATCGTGGTGAAGAATCCTCGGATCATGGCAGTGCCTCCCGATGCGTTCACGAAGCCCAAGCGCCTGGGAACGTTGGTCGCTACCCAACGTATCGTCGTACAGGCCCTGACCGTCCCAGGGGACCGCCCCCCGCGGTCGGAAGCCGGCAGCTTGCGGTATGGTCGAGCCGTTAAGATACCTCAAACGTCTGCTTTGTGCGAGAGCCGCTCCGGCGGGCCCGCTCGGGGGGCCGCGCGAACCGACCGCGCCCGGTCTCCGTATACCGAAAGGAAACCACTTCGACGCGTTGCTTCTCTGCTTCTTCCTTCTTCCCTTGTGGCCCAAGCGATTGCCGGGGAGCGGTCATCGCCCAGGGCCGGCGAACCACGACGTCGGGCAGTCCTCTCGACCCCGACGGCCGATCCCCGCGCCCAGGAGCTTCATGCATGGAAGACGTAAGAACCAGCTATCCGACCGATCTCGACGACACCCAGTGGGAATGTGTCGCCCCGCTGATTCCGCCGAGCAGTCCCATCGGGGCGGACCGGGTGACGTCGATGCGCGCCGTCGTCAACGCGATCCTCTACCGGCAGAGGGCCGGGTGCGCCTGGAGGATGTTGCCCCACGACTTCCCGCATTGGCGGACCGTCTACGGTTACTTTCGCCAGTGGCAAGGCGACGGCACCTGGGAACGTATCGCGGCGGTCCTGCGACGTTTGGCTCCCCAAGCCGAACGCCTTTGACGTTCGCCACGAGGACCACCAGGGCATCCCCTCGTAATGGGCGCTATCATTGCAAACACAGCAAGAATTTTCAGAATTCTTCGCGTGTCTTTAGCCGGTGACGGAAGTATTGTCGCCATCCCGTGTTCGAGCGCGGCCATGCCGGCAGGCGCCGTGTCTCGGCGCGACGGTCTGCGGCGTGGCGATTTGGGCCGGCGACGGCGCTCGGACCGGCGCGCCGGCATCGAGTGGAAATCGGTTTGGCGCAAGAATTTCCGGCACCTTGCTACGACCGTGCCCGGTGGTCCGCCGGCGCCTGGAGCCGTTTCCAAACGCGCCGACGGCCAGCCAAACCAGGCGTATTGACGAGGCGTAGAATCGCAGTAAAACCGGAATCAGCATCGGATCGGCCGATGTCTTTTCCCGCATCGTTTGCATGGAGGTTTCTGTCATGTCGTTCTCACGATTCTGGCAGCCGCCGAGGTGTGTCCGGCGCAACGCGCGCCGCCTGGGAATCGAACCGCTGGAGGACCGGAAGCTGCTGGCGGTCGACTTCCTGACCTGCACCGTCGCACCCGCGAGCGATCCGCCGCTGGTCGAGCTGGCCGAGACGCCGGCCGAGAATGCTCCGCCGGTGGCCGTGGACGACGCGTACACCATCCGCGGAAACCAACAGCTCGGCGCCGACGTGCTGGCCAACGACTCGGATCCCGAGGGCGCCGTGCTGTCGGCTGTTCTGGTGGATGGCCCGACCCACGGCACGCTGACCTTCAACCCGGACGGGCTGTTCGTCTACGCGCCCGCGGATGGGTTCGAGGGCGAGGACCTGTTTACCTATCGGGCCAGCGACGGACAGGCCGAATCGGCCCTGGCCACGGTCCGCATCGCCGTGGCCGCGGCCCAGGCCAACGCGGCGCCGGAGGCCGACGACGATGCCTTCGACGCCGTGGAGGACCAGGTTCTCTCGGTCGCCGGGCCCGGCGTGTTGGCCAACGACGGAGATCCCGAGGGTGGCGGACTGCGGGCGATCCTCACCAGCGGGCCACGCCACGGAACCCTGGTTCTCGGCTCCGACGGGGCCTTCGAGTACACGCCGGCGCCCAACTTCTATGGCACCGACTCGTTCGTGTACCGGGTCAGCGACGGCGCCGTCCAGTCCGATCCCGCAACCGCCACGATCACCGTCGCGGCGGTCAATGATGCTCCGATCGCGGCGGACGAGAGCTTCGCCACGCTCGAAAACCAGCCGATCGTGGTCGGCACGGCGGGCGTCCTCGACAACGACACCGATGCCGATGGCGACCCCTTGTCGGCGGTGCTCGTCGACGAACCGGACCACGGCACGCTGGTGCTCAACGCCGACGGGTCGTTCGAGTACACGCCCCAGTCCGGCTTCTCGGGCGTCGATGCGTTCTCGTACGTGGCCAACGACGGCCAGGCCGACTCGAACGTCGCCACCGTGACGATCGAGATCGCTGCGCCCGATCCGGCGCCGGCGGACTTGGCGATTACGATCGAAGTCACCGACAGCCCGTTTGGCGACGGGGCTGGGCCGATCTGGGGCGGCTCGACCTTCTGGGTCAGCGCCTACGTCGAGGACCTGCGCGAGGTGCCGCTGGGGGTCGTGGGCGGGGCGATCGACCTAGAGTACGATGCCGGCGCGGTCGCGCCCACCGGCCAGGTCGTCTACGGCCCGCGCTTCACGCACTTCCAGCAAGGGCAGGCCGACCCGGCAGCCGGGGTGATCGACGAGGCTGGGGCGCTCACCACCGAGGCCGGCGCGGGCGTGGGCCAGCGCGCTGCGTTCATCGCTTGGCAGTTCCGCCGCGCGGGACCCGGCGCACCGGATGATCCCAACGGACGGGTCGTCTTCGTGGTCGATCCGGGGGAGGGAACCGGCACCATCACGCCGGCCTCGTTCGCCCTGGTTGGCCAAGGCACCGAAGTCGACTGGGCCAGGGTCCAGCTTGGCGCGGCCGAAGTCGATCTGGTTCTCGGCGACTTCAACGGCAACGGCGCGGTCAACCACTTCGATCTGGCCCTGTGGATCCCCCACGCGATGTCGTCCGAGGGCGACCCGGGCTATGATCCCGAGTTCGACCTGAACGCCGACGCCCGCGTCGATCTCGACGACCTGGCGCTGTTGCTGCCGCGGCTCTACCAGCCCGCGATGCCCCAGGCCACGCCGCCGCTGGTCTCCAGCGCGGTGCCGGGTCTGGACCTCGGCTGGATCGAACCGATGGCGTCGCGATCGCAGGCGTCGCTTGCCCGGGCGGAGGACGCGGCCGCGGACCGGCTCTTCGCCCAGTGGGCCTCGTAGCGTGCCCCGGCGGGTTGGTCGTCGGGCGCGCGGGTCGAGGGGTCGATCGCCCCGCCCGCGTGCCCGGCCCGACCGCCGCGGCTTGACCGCTTTACCCCCGCAGCCCGCTCAAGTCGATCTCGAGTTCCTTGTTCTCTCGAAGGAGTTCCTCGAGGGTTACTTCGCGGCGCCGCGCGGCGGCTTCGCGGCCGAGGACCGCAGTGAGGGCGTCGTCGCCGGCCTGCTGGGCCGTGGGGTTGTCGAACCGGCCTTCGACGATGTTCGTGTAGAACGTGGCGATGTTGCGGATCGCGCCCTGGTCATAGAGGCTCTCGACGTTGCCGCCGCCGTAGTGCATTGGGCCGCCGCGCACGTACGACCGTCCCTTGTAACCCACCCGCGCCGTGGCCCGGTCGCCGTAGGCGATCAAGTACAGGTCCCACTCCAATTGATTGTTGAGCGACTGGCAGCGGTGGGTCCACAACAGGCCGTCGGCGAACTCGTAGGTGACGAGGTAGACCTCGCGGTAGTCGTCGCGCGGGTTGGGACGTCCGACCCGCGCCCGGCCGACGGCGCGGACCGGTCGCTGCCCCACCAGCCATAGCACGGCATTGATCGAGTGGATCGTGTTCTCGGTAATCACGTCGCCCGACAGGGCGATGGTGCTGAGCCACCGTCCCTGACGCAGGCGATCCTCGATGGTCTTCACTCCGGCGGGCTCGGCCCAAGGTAGCGAGAAGCCGATGCTGTCGATGTGCATCAGCCGGCCCAGTGCGCCGGCGCGCACCCGCTTGACGACCTCGATGTTGACCGGGTCCGTGGGCATCTGGTAGTCGACGAGATAGCACAGCTTCTTTTGCGTGGCGAGCTTGCCGGCGGCCTGCACCTTCAAGGCGCCCGGCACGTCGATGGCGACGGGCTTGGCGGCGAACACGTGGCAGCCCGCCTCAATCGCCGCCGGACCGTGCTCGGCGTGGAACCGCGGCACGTTGACCACTGCCACCGCCTCGACGCCGCTTTCGAGCAGGCGCCGGTAGCCCGAGCGACCCGAGAACCGCCGGGCCTTGTCGACCCCGAGCAGATCGCCTGCCGACTGGGCCAGGTCGTCGAAGTAATCGGCCACGCCATGGATCTCGTAGCCGCCGTGCTTCTGGAACAAGCCGCCGAGCCACCTGGCGCGTCCGCCGCACCCGATCAGCCCGAGCTTGATGCGGCGGGAAAACCCCTTGGGTTGCTGCGCGGCGGACTCGGCCGCCGCGGCCGGGGCCGCCTTGAACCAGGTCGCGCCGGCGCCGGCCAACAGCGCGCCGCCGACGAACTGCCGTCGGGAAAGGTCGTCATTGCCAGGCATGCTTCCGCCTCCGCACATGCGTAATCGTCGAGGAAAGCCGTCGCACCATCATAGCGACCGGCTTCGGCTTAGGCAAACGCCAACGCGGCCCGCGCCGGCATTGGCACGAAACCCGAAAGGCGGATATGCTGGAAGAGACTTCGAACTCTGCCGACCCGTGCGAAGGCTCCCCCATGACACCGCGTGACCGAGTGCTAGCGGCTTTGCACCACTGCCAACCGGACCGCACCCCCACCGACTTCTGGGCCGAGGAACCGACCTGGAGGCGGTTGCTGGCGCACGTGGGGCACGGCGACCGCGATCGCGTGCTCGACGACTTGGGCGTCGACGTGCGGCACCTCGAGGTGCCGAACCCTCCCGAGCGGGCGATCGGCAACGGCATGTACCGGAACTTCTGGGGCGAGCAATACGTGTACCGAGACACTCCGTGGGGGCCGATGCGCGAGGACATGCGCGGGGCGCTGGCCGAGGCGAAGAGCCTGGCCGATCTCGAAGGCTTCGATTGGCCCACGCCCGACGTCTTCGACCATTCGTCGCTGGCGGCGCAATGCCGCCGGTGGGACCGCCACGCCCTTCTGTATGGCTTTGCCGACGTCTGGCAGCGGCCGGGCCTGGTGCGCGGATGGGAGGGGATGTTCCTCGACATGGCCGAGCGGCCCGAATGGGTCCACTTCCTGTGCCGCAAGTTCACCGATTTCTACAAGGAAGACTATACCCGCGCGGCCGAGGTCACCCATGGCCGGATCGACCTCTACCTCCTGATCAGCGACCTGGGCGGCCAGACCGGGCCGCTCATTTCCGTGACCATGTTCCGACGGTTCGTGGCTCCGTACCTCAAGGAGATGATCGACACGATCCACGGCTTGGGCGGCCGAGTGCTCTACCATAGCTGCGGCGCGATCGGCCCGTTCATTCCCGAGCTGATCGCCCTGGGCATCGACATCCTCGACCCGATCCAGCCGGTGGGGCCCCAGATGCAGCCCGAACGGCTCAAGGCTGAGTTCGGCGATCGGCTGGTGTTCCACGGCGGCATCGACATGCAACACCTGCTGCCGCGGGGGAGCGCCGACGAGGTGCGCGCGGAGGTGCGGCGTTACTGCCGGACGCTTGGACGCGGGGGCGGCTACATCCTGGGGCCGGCCCACTTGTTCCAGCCCGACGTGCCGCCCGAGAATATCCTGGCGGTGTACCACGAGGTGATCGGGTAAGGGCCTGTAAAACAATGAGTTGGGCAAACATGAGAGAGCAAGGAAGCGCA
>JANLFZ010000412.1:0-1526 GCA_024653385.1 Thermoguttaceae bacterium
TACATGATCTACTCGACCCCGCCCGCGCTGGGGCAGGACCAGAAAGACCCCACGCACAGCGCGAACTTCGGCGTGAAGCTCCAAGAGAAGCTCCAAAGCGTGGGGGTCGAGTGCGAGTTGGTCTATCCCGGCGCGCCGAACGTAAAGCACCCTCAGGTGCACGACTATCTGATCGAGAAGCTCAAGGCGCCGCGCCCGAAATGACATCCCGCGGCCGCGGTCTCGTCACCGCAGGTGGCCGACGTAGGCAAGAACCCCTTGTTGGGCTGCGTCGACAATCTGCTGTGGCACGCTGACGCTGGGACTGGTATCGACCAGGCGCACGCCCGCGCGCTCGAAGGATTCGAGGACCAGTTCGGAGCAATAGTACTTTTCAGGATCCTGCCAACCACCGCGCGCGGCACTGCGGCAGGCCAACTCGGCGATAGGCCTCATCGCCGTGCCGAGGAGAGCCCGACAGGCCGTGGGGTTGGCGCGGGCCCCGCCGCCAGCGGCTCCGCGATAGTCGTACGCCCGCTTCTCCGCGGCCTTGGTCCGAGCGTAGGCCAGCACGTTTTGGATGACCTTGTGCGAAAGCCCCTTCTTGCGAAAGGCCACGGCCAACGTCGCGTCGTGGAGGGCCGCGGTCAGGGATCGAACCACCACTCCGTCCGGAATCGCTTCGACCACCTGGCCATGGCCGAGGTACAGCATGACGTGGCTGATTTTCGAGTGCGTCCACTGGCGGATGACCTGCGACCAGATGGCATTGGTGGTGGACACGATGAGGTCGCCCGGCGCAAGTTGGGCACTGGTGATGCGTTTGGCCCCCTTGTGGGGCGCGAGCGGCTGGCTGGACATGGTGAGGTCCCCCCGGCGGTTGATTGAGTATCGGCCAAAGGCTGCCGACCGATTATCGTCCGGGCAGGGCGGAAGTTGACCGGAATTCCGCTCATCGCTTTTCGACGCCGGGCTTGCAGTACGCCAAGGTCAAGAGCACGTAGCCGGTCACCAGGCTTGGCTCGCCCTCGAGCCAGCGGGCGTTCTCGTTGATCCACGAGCCGTCGGGACGCTGCCGGCCGAGCAACTCGGCCAACAAGTCCTGGCGCCAGTCGTGTTTTGCACCCTGCTCGTCCTCGACGAGGTCGAGCTTCATGGCATCGAGGGCCTTGGCAAAGGTGTGGTAATAGTAGTAGAGGCCGGCATTGCCGATGCCGGGGTTGGATTTGACATCGTAGTTCTTGCGGATCCACGCCAGGGCGGCCTTGACACGGGGATCGTCCGGCCCGACGCCGGCAAAAATCATGCTCTTCAAGCCCGCGTAGGTCATCGAGCCGTAGCTCCGGAGGCCGCCGTTGGGCAGCTTGCCGGCCTGGCTTTCGCCTCCGGCCGCGGCCGTGTAGTAGAAGCCGCCGTCGGGGTTCTTGGCGGCCAGCCCGGTGGTGTTGTGTTCGCTCTCGAAGTTCTGGCAGCGCGAGACGAAAACCAAGGCCCGTTGAATAGCCGGATCGTCGGGCCCATTGCCGATGGAACGCAGGGCCTCGACG
>JANLFZ010000412.1:1536-2990 GCA_024653385.1 Thermoguttaceae bacterium
TGGGTGTTCGACAAATCGGGACGCTCGTGCTTGCCGTAGCCCGCCCCCCCGTAGTAGGCACTCGACTTGTCGTACCCCTCGCCTTCGTCCCACTGTTCCTTTTTGAGGAATTTGTCGGCCGCCTTGAGGATCTTGTCGTAGCGGCCATCGCGGTTGGCCTCCGCGAAGCACATCACCGCCAAACACGTCTCGTAGTTGCGGTACAGGCTCTTCGGCTGATAGATGCCCCCATCGGGTTGAACCATCCCCTCCAGGTGTTTGAGGCTCTTGGCCACCAAGGGGTCGCTCGCCGCGATTCCGTTCCGCAGAAGGCCGGTGGTGACCACGGCAGTCACGCCGGGCCCCGCAAAAGAGGCATAGGAGCCATCGGGCGCCTGGGCCTTGGTGCGAAGGAACTCCACGGCGCGATCCACGGCCCGCCGATAGGCCGCGAGGTCAACCCGCGGGGCGGGAGGACCCGCCGCCGGTTGGGCCGCGCGCGCGGCCGCGCCGATCCAGAGAGTTGCCGAGAGCACGAGCCAGAACTTCACGGTCTGCATCAGCATTTGCCACCTCAACGAGAAAGGCTTGGTCGCCTCAGCGCGGACCTCGACCTGCCGAATGGTCATCGCCTTGAGGGACGAAGCGATCCGGCCGGGGTTGTTCCCCTGCAAAGCGTGCGCCGCACGAGGAACCGGGCCGAACTACCAGGAACCACGCCCAATTCTACCGCGATTGTACCGTGCGAGCCGCACCGGGTCGTCGGTGGTCTTGTCGATTCCATCGACACGCCCTTCGATTTGCGCGACATGACATGGGTTCGGTCTCATGCGATTGGCGTCTAGATTCGGTATTGCGCGCGGAATCGCTCGATGTCTTCGACGCGTCCCAAGGCGATGACCGCGTCACCTTGCTGGAACTGGGTCGATGCCCCCGGGTTGAGGGAGAGCTGGCCATCGGCAGAACGAATGGCGACGATCAGCAGCCCGAACTGGCTGCGGGCGTGGGAGTCGCGGATCGTACACCCGATAAGGGGGCTTGCCGGGGGGATTGGCAACTCGTCGATCGCCATCTCCTCCAGATGGCCCGCCGAAGCCAAATCGATCAATTCGACCGTCGAGGGTCGAGTGACCATGGCGGCCATGCGCAGGGCAGCGGTCGTTGCAGGCAGGACCACGCGGTCGGCCCCTGCCTGAAGGAGTTTCTTTTCGGTGGTACGGAGTTCGGCGCGGGCAATGATGAGCAGGCTCGGGTTGAGGTCGCGCGCGGTGAGGGTCAGAAACACGTTGTCGGCGTCGCTCGGGAGGGTCACCACCAGGGTTTTCGCACGCGGAACGCCGGCGCTTCGCAGCGCGTCCTCTTCCGTCGCGTCGGCTTGCATGGCCAGGAACCCTTGGCCGATGGCCTCATCCACGCGCTGGGGGCATCGGTCCACGACCACCAACGATTGATCGCGCCGGCGCAGTTCGGCGGCC
>JANLFZ010000412.1:3000-5695 GCA_024653385.1 Thermoguttaceae bacterium
TCGCCCATGCGACCGAATCCGCAAATGACCGCGTGACCTTCCAGCCGCTCGATTTCCTTGACCACGCGGCGATGCCCCAAGGCCCGATTGATCTCTCCTTCAAGCACCATGTGGACGAAGCCTCCCAGGACATAGAGCGTTGTCGCCACGCCGAAGAGGATGACGACGATGTTGAACCACATCAGCGCGGGCGTCATCTCCCGCACCTCCCGGTACCCGACCGTCGTCAGCGTGGTCACCACCATGTAGATCGAATCGAGCCAGTCCCACCCGGCGAGCCGATATCCCAAGACGGCGATCACGAAAACCGCGCCGAGGACGGCCAGGCCGATCTGAAGTCGTCGGAAGGGATGGTGCATCGAACGCGAGGGCCGAGCAAGCCGAAGACGGAAGGGGCCGACAGCGTGGAACCTTGGGGCGGGTGGGGGCCAGGTCGCACGGTCAACGAGCCCTCCCCAACGTAAACAGAGCGACTAGGCCTCCAACTCGACGTTCCAGTACGCCTCGCTGAGAAACCGCGACCAACTCTCGATGCGTACGCCGTGGGTTGCGTAAAGCGGTTTCCATTTCGGCCGCACCGGCGCGCGCCGAAGCCGCATGCCCGCCTGCTCGGGGGTCCGGTCGGCCTTGCGCTTGTTGCACGCCACGCATGCCAACACGCAATTCGTCCAACTCGAGACCCCGCCGAGCGAGCGCGGCACAACGTGGTCGATGGTCAACTGATCGGGGCCGGGCTGCGCGCCGCAATACTGGCACGTGTGGTGGTCGCGTTTGAAGAGGTTCCGCCGGGTGAAGGCCACCGTGGCGCTGGGAAGCCGGTCGTAGTCGTTCAGCGCGATCACCTCGGGGACGCGGATCCTGCTGCGGACCGCCTGCACGAAGAGTTCCCCCTCGCGGGGCCGAAGCGCCGACCAGTCGGCCCACGTGTAGGTGCGGAAGTCCTCCGGATCGACGACCTGGGCCGTACCGCCGTAAACCAGCGTAATCGCCCGCGCTACCGTCGCCACGCGGATCGGCTGCCAGTTTCGGTTCAAGACCAAGGTCGGACGTCGAATTACCCCGGTGCTCATGGTCGTGCCATCGCTACTTCCATTGAACACCGTGGGCCCCCTGGGCGTCAACCCCGGGACCGGGCGATGGACCGGCGGCCCTCGACCCTGCCGTGTTCTGGCGCGGTGCACCTCGATTCAGCGTCGTTCCCCCACGACGACCCGCACGACTTCGGTCCGTCCCTGGCGATAGACGACCACCTCGACCTGCTTGCCGACCGGGGTGAGGTTGACCATGTTGACCAGATGCGCGTCGTTCTCGACGGGAACGCCATTGAACTCGAGGATCACGTCGCCCACCTCGATCTTGGCCGCTGCGGCCGGCGAATTCTCGGCGACCTGGTTCACGCGGGCGCCGGCGGGTCGCGGCAGCCCCAACTCGGCGGCCAGAACCGGCCCGTAGGCCGGGTCCAGCGTCACCCCCAAGAACGCTCGCGACACCTTCCCGTGCTCGATGAGCTGGCGCGCCACGACCATGAACATGTTGATCGGGATGGCGAAGCCGATGCCCTCGTTGGCGCCCGAGCGGCTGGCGATCGCGGTGTTGATGCCAATTACCTCGCCGCGGAGATTGACCAATGGTCCGCCACTGTTGCCCGGGTTGATGGCCGCGTCGGTCTGAAGAAAATCCTGAAGCCGCACGCCGGAATCGCCCAAATCGAGATCGCGGCGCCCCTTGGCGCTGATGATGCCGAATGTGACCGAATTGCTCAAGCCGAAAGGACTGCCGACGGCCAGCACGAAGTCGCCGATTTCCATGCGATCGCTGTCGCCCAACGCGGCGGCGACGAGATCCGGGGCCGAGACGGCCATCACCGCGACGTCGGTCTCGATGTCGTCCCAGATTCTGGTGGGATGAAGACGTCGCCCATCGGCCAGGGTGATCTTGATCGACTCAGGCGGGGTGCCGGCCACCACGTGGCGGCTCGTCAGGATATAGTGTTTGCCGCCGAACGCGATGACCACGCCGGAGCCCGCTTCTTCGACACGCCGAAGGCGTGCTCCAGGGTTGGTGGCGCGATGCGAGGCGTCGGCCTCGACGAAGACCACGGTGGGACCCACCAAGCGTGCCACGGTCCTGATTACGGCCGACTGGCGTTCGAGGAACTCGGCCTGAACGCGGAGTTCACGGTACAGTTCGGCCCGCTTGTCGGGCGAGACCGGCCCGGCCCGTTCGATCGCTGCCTGAATGGCCCGCTGCCCGTGCGCCGGTCCCCCCAAGCCAGGCATCATCATGGTCGAGAGCACGATGGCCGCCCATGAGAAAGATGGAAGGCGGCGTCCGGGGAAGACCAGAGACCGTCGCATGAGATTCTCCGTGCTCGTTGGCCGTTTGCCTGCGCAGCGTCTCCCAACACAAAACCCCGGCAGCGTGCTCGTCGGGCATCCGCTACCGGGGCTATTGTCAGCCGATGGAGGCCATTGGGGCAAGTACCGCTCCCCAATCGCGGGTCAGCCCGCTAGGAGACGTCCAGTTCGATATCGCTGATGGACAAATCGACATCGTGGGAGCCGCTGTCGAGGAGTTTGCTCCAGTCGACGTCGGCCAGGCCGCCGGTACCTTCGCGTTCCGCCTCACGCTGGCACTTGATGCAAAGCGTGGCGTACGGCAGCGCGTGCAAACGGGCCAGCGGGATACTTGTTCC
>JANLFZ010000413.1 GCA_024653385.1 Thermoguttaceae bacterium
GCGGCCGCGACGGCCGAACCCCCGCCCGCCCGGGCTCCTGCGCGGGTCGCGACCGAAACAGCGCGGCCTCGGGTTCGGCGTCTGGATACTCAATTCGTGGCACTGGCCGAATGCGTGGTCGCCAAGCTCGCCCCAGACCGGTCCTCGGCGGTCGCCATCGCCGGATTGGATGGCGTGCCACCCGCGTCGGTCGTCGCGCCCTTGGCGTTGGCGATCGTCGCGCGCGTGACCGGCAACGTGGTCGCGGTCGACGCCAACTTCCGCCAACCGACGTTGGCAGAGCGGCTGGACGCGCGATGCGCGAAACACGAACGCACCCTGGTCGACGTGCTGCGCACCGGCTCGGGCTGGCGGAACCTGGTGCGACCCACACGCATTGCCCGGCTCGGCGTGGTTCCCGGTGGACGGATTTCGCGCACCAGCGCCCGGCCGGTGGGGCAGTCGCGACTGGAACCGCTCTTGGACGAGCTGCGCTGCCAGTACTCGCTGATTTTGGTCGACTTGGGGTCGCTGCGCGAACCCCACGCGGTGGAGGCCACGCGTTACTGCGACGGCACCCTCTTCTTGGCAACCCTGGGACACACCGGCCGCCGGGAAGCCCGCGAGGCGGTCCGCGCCATCCAGCGCGCCGGTGGAACCGTGTGGGGCGCCATTGTGGTCGATCCCCGGTGACCGTTTCGGGCTCTTTCGCCCCGAAAATCGGGGCGGGCGCCGCGATCGCCGGCTACTGGACAAGCCGAACCTGACAAGCGGCCACGATCTTTCGAAGGGCTTCGGTCAATTGCTGCTCGTACTCGGCAGGGTTGAGGCCGCAGCGAAGGCCTTGCCCGCGCTCGTCCGCCGTGCCGGCGAGCCGAGCCACCCGATCCACGAAATCGTCGCGTGGCCCAAGGCCGATGCCCACGGGAAAGACCGTAAACCGCTTCATTCGCATCTGGAGCGCCTGGGCCAAGACGGCGTCGGCGGCGCGAAAGCCGTTGTGGTAGAACTCGGGCCGGGGGTTCTCAGCCACGAAGGCGTCGAGTTGAGAGACGCCGGTCACGTAGAGGTCCGGGAGCGTGTCGGTCACCACGACGACGACCTTATCCGCGTCGGGACGTCCCTGTCCGCCTTCGCTCTTCGGCCGCACGTGCTGCCGGGCGGCGATCAGGCCCGCCTCGATGGCGGCCGTGGCAGCCTTGTCGCCGACAGCATCGAGCGTGGTACATGCCCGCATCGCCGCGTCGTAGTCGCAGGTCAAGGGTTGGTGGAGCACGGGACCGCCCCCGGTGAGCGTGTCGAAGGTCACGATCGACACCCAGTCGCCCTGGCCGGGGTCGAGCCGGGCGTTTCGCTCCTTGACCTCCTGGATGGCGGCGACCAGCGCGCGCCGCACCGCGTGGACCGGCTGCGCGCGCGGCGGAAAGACCAGTTCGCCGCCCGCCGTGCTTTCCACATGGCGTGGGCAGTCGGGGCTGTGCGGCGAGATCGGCACATAGGTGCGTCCGTCCGGCCTCAAGTCGCGGCCGTGGTCGAGCATGAACTGAACGTACGTAATGTACCCAAGCCGGTTGCGAAACGCCTCGACGCCGGCGCCGGAGACCTCGGGAAACCTGTTTCGGTTCGGGTTGTTGAAGCCGGTAATCCGGTCGCCGTCTTGCGACGGCGGGACCGTCCCTCGACCGTCGGCAGTGGTCACCGGCTCCAGGACATAATCGAGGTACTTCTCCCAATAGGCGTAGTGCGTGGTGCTATCGAGCGGGGGCCGTGCCTTGGGCATCAGCCGGGCAAGTTGACGGTCGATGATCGCCGAGTACGCCTTGCGCTTGCGCACCGCTTCGCTGTCGCCCTGACGAATGCGGTATTTGTCCGGCTGGTTTTCGGACAGTCGGCCGCCATCTTTCGTCAACTCGGCGTAGGCGTACCGGTCGGGCGCCACGCCCCAGGGCTGGCCCACCCACTCGGTTTGTCCGGGGAACGGCCCATACCCGAGGTCGTCGTAAAGCTGCTGCATCACCGCCGAGCCGGCGGCGCGCTGCCCCTGGGAACCAAAGAGCCGATCGATCTCGCCCGTGGCCCAACACGGCTCGGTGTCATCGTTCATCGAACCCGACAGACTGATCACGAAGGCGATATCGCGGGGATGCGCGGCCGCCACGGCCCGAACGCTTGAAGACGACGGAAACGCGGCCAGCGCCCGACCAAAGACCAGGCCGGACGGGCCGGCACGCGCGTCGTCACGCCGCGCCGTGACCCGGATGGCGTTGCCGCCCGTCGCTTCCGGCACGAACACCCGCGCCGAACCGTCCCACGTGCCGAACTCGACGTCCGAATCGTCGAGCCGTGCCGGCGTCGTGGCTGGGAAGTGCCGCGCCGCGGCGTCCTTCGCGGCGGCGATGGCGGCCTGGCGCGATTCTCCCAGACGCGCAGCCCCCGCCATGGCGGCCGCGTCGGCCGCCACCTGCAACTGGGAACGCACCAAGACGATCTGTCCGACGTCGACGGCCGTGGCAATCATGCCGAACAGCGCGACAATCATCACCATCGCGAAAAAGAGGCTGACTGCCCGGCGCCTGGCCCGCCCGTGGTCGGTATCCTCGTTCGTCTGCACCGCAAGACCTCGTGAACCGTGGGAAATCTGCGCAAGTCTGGGGTACACGTTGGGCTAGGTCAAACTGATGGTCCAGTGAAATAAAAGGCTATAGGGCGAATACGAATGCGAGGGATACCTTCCTATAGCCCAGGAAGCGCTTCTGGCGAGCGACGTGAAAACTCATCCCTCACAGGGAGGGGTTTGTTGGCCGTCTCCACAACGGTGGGGGGTGTCTGACGGCAATCGATCGAGACCGGGGCCGGACACGCCCAGAATCATCGCCGGTCCGCAAACCGCGCGGCTTGAGCCTCGATGTCCAGCCCCACCTGCGCGCTCCAAGCGGCCAGCAAGCGCCGGAACATCGGGCCGGGCACACCGCCGCAAATCGGTCGCCGGTCAAGACGAGTGACCGGCAACAAGCAAAACGGCGTGCTCGTGAGGAAGACCTCGTCGGCCGATGCGACCTCGTCTGCCCGAAACCGGCGCGCGTGGGTTGCAAGCCCCATCGTTAAGCCTAATTGCTCAACGACTTGAAGGCTGATCCCATGCAGGATGTTCGATCGCGGGGGGGTAACTAACCCCTCATGCTCCCGATAGAGTACGATGTTAGCCGTCGAGGCCTCCGTGATCATGCCTTCGCGGTCCACCAGCACGGCCCTGGCCCCAGGGTCGATCTCGGCAGCGCGGCGGTCGGCCAGATAGTAGTGCATCCGGCTGCGGCACTTGAGCGACGCCGGCCAGCACGCCGCGGGAACCTGTTGGACCTTCGTCACGACCAACGCCTGACCTGTGCGATACTTTTCGGCCCAGAAGCGAAACGGCAAGGGGTAGGTGTGCAAGCAGACCGTGGGCACCCCGGACGCACCCCCATAGCCCGCGTAAAGGCCCGGCGTGACGAAGATCGACAATCCCAGGTCGTCGCCCGGCGCCAAGAGTCGGTGGTTTCGCGCGACCAGCTCTTGGGCCAGCGCCGCGAAATCCTCGTGCCCGAGGCCAGGATCCACTCCCACGATCTCGAGAGACCGTCGCAAGCGGATGAGGTGATCGTCGAGGTGGAACAGGCGTCCGCTAAAAGTCCGCAGTTGCTCGGCGACCGTGGTCCCCTGGACAAACCCCGCATCGACCGGCGAGATGACGGCCTCGGAGGCAGGAAAAAACCGTCCGTTGAGCCAAGCCAGGGGGACACTGCCTTCCGGGGTTATCCCGGCCGAATCTTCAAAGCGATCGTGCATGGTCGCATTATAGCAGATGCCCGAGGGGGCCTGGCTGGCGCGTCGGGATTGACTGGGGCCCTCGCTGGCGCGTCGGGTTGGTATCGCGGCTGCCGCGGGCGCGTCCAGGGCAACTCGGGCCCTCGCTGGCGCGTCGGGTTGGTATGCCGATGGGCTGTTTTGGCCTGTCAACCGGCCGACGCGGAATTTCGACATGTTTCGTTTGCACATCAGGCGGCGTGAGGTAGAGTTGTCGGGTCGATGGACTCGCGCGGCCCGCGCGAGCGTCACATGACGGAGAAACGACGAATGAAGAAGATCCTGATCCTAACGGCGGTGACGGTCCTGACGGCCGGGGTCGCCGGGTGCCGGCTGTGCAACGGGTTGTTCCGTGGCGCGGCCGTCCAAGCCGAGCCGGCCATGGTGGCGCCCATGTATTGCGAGCCGGTCAACCCGTGCGTCCCGTGCGACCCGTGCTCGCCTTGCGGCGCGGCAGCGCCCGTGGTCATTACCCCCGGCCCCGAGAGCTACGCCCCGGCTCCGATGCGATAGACCTCCGGCCGATCGAGGTCCACGGCGGGCCGGTCGTTCCATCCTGAACGCGACCGGCCTGCGTGGGCCGAGACGCCCGCGTTGAGGCCCGCCGCGAAGAACAAGGCCGCGTGGACCATGGGGACCAGCGACATGTCGTGGAACATGCCGTTGACCCCGTAGTTGGCCACCAGGGCCAAGAACACCAGAGCGAATTGCCTGGCCCAAGGCGGAGCCTCGCGGGTTCGCCACAGGGTCCATGCCTGGCGTATCCAACACACCAGGACCAGGGCGAACAGGGCCGCCCCGACCAGACCCGTCTCGGTCAGCAGGCTCAGCACCAGGTTGTGCTGGACGTACGGCCGGGCTTTCTCCAGCGGCCGCTCCGACGACCGGTCGGCCAGGTAGTTGCGGTTCTCTTCGAGATACTGCCCGAAACCGCAGCCGAAGATGGGCCGGTCGCGGAACATGCGCCAGGCGATTTCGGCGAGCATCGGGCGAAGCTCGACCGAATCGGCGGTTTCGCGGGCCGAGAGGCCCCGGTCGCGCTCGAAGGCCATCAAGCGGTCCCATTGGGTCCCGACCACCAAGAGCGCGACCAGCCCCGCGCCCGCAAACACGGCAGCCCGCCACGCCTTCGTTGCCGGAAGCGTCACCACCACGAGCAGTCCCAGGGCACCTCCCAGCCACACACTGCGAGTGAGCGTGCAGTACAAGCCCGCCGCCATCAGTGCCGCCAAGGCGACTACCACGAGCTTGCCCAACCGGTTGCACCGCGGCCACCCCACAAGCACCGCGGCCAGACAGGTGCCCAAGAGCACGCCGTTCCCCATGGGATTCAAGAGCGGTCCACGGGCGCGTCCCAGGAACTCGGGGTGTTCCGGAGACGCGATGTACCTTGGAAAAACCATCGCATCCCAGCTTGCGACCTCGGCAATCGCGGTCGTGGCGAGATAGATACCCAAGGCCACCAGAACCGCTAGGACCGCCCGCACGCTCCGCTCGGTAAGCTCCGCCTGCCGGGCCACCCAGTACAACCCCAAGGGCATCAAGTAGAAGAACACCAGTCGCGCGACAGGCTGCAAGCCCCGTGCGCGCCAATCGTGCGCAAAGGTGCTTGCCACCAGCACGCCGAGAAACGCCAGCAGCGCCACGTCGGCCACGCGCCACGGTTTGGGGTCCGTTCGTCCGAGCCGGCGCCACGCCACGTACTGCACCACCAGGGCCACCCAGAGCACCCGGTCGGTGGTCAGCGGCACGGGCCCCAAGTCGAGGTGGAACCAGGGATGCCCAAGGCAGATCCCCCCCGCCAGCACGGCCAGACACCCGGCCACCAGCCCGCCGCGGACGAACAATACCCCCACCCAGGCGGCCGCG
>JANLFZ010000414.1:0-4581 GCA_024653385.1 Thermoguttaceae bacterium
CCCGCCGCCGATGCTCTGCTCGGCGGCGGGATCTCGGGGTTCATGGAACAGGTGCCGGCAAACCAGGATCCCCAGGTGTATCTCCAGAACAAGGCGCTGAGCCATCAGATGAGCCAGATGGAGGCCTTCTTTACCGGGCTGCGCTTGCCGCGCGCCGGATATCCGAAGCTTCGCGACGCCGACGGCCAGCTCGGGCTGGGTTGCGACGAGTACCATCTCGTCCAGCTCTTTTCGCTGCCGGCCGATGCCCCGCCCGGTACGGAACAAGCCGCCTCGCCCGCCGAGCCTTTGGCCGGACTCGATCCCGACGACGAACCGATGCGCGGCGTCTCGCCGTTCGGCGGGATCGGGCGTGAGGAAGAACAGGCTGCCGTGGTCGACGAAGCGTATGAGAAGACTGCTCGGGACTATGTGGCCAGGGCGGCCATCAGCGTCATCGCGGCCGACGACGCCACGGTGTTGGAACGGGTGCGCTGGTTTCCCGCGGGCAAGCGGCCCGCCTTCGGCCTGCGCTTCGGTGTCGGGGTACATTACGCCGGGCAAGGAACCGTCCCCAAGATCCGCAACCCGCACGAGCTGGAACAAATCACCGGCCCGATCGGCACCGTCGTGGGCCAGACGCTTCACACCCATTTGGTGGCAGGCAACTTCGGCCGATGGACTGCCGGCGGCGACCCGCGCCTGCGCCAAGTGGCCTTTCTTGGTGCCGCGGCCGGGCTGGACGACCTGTTGTCCGCCGCGCGGCGCCAGGCCCTCGACGTGCTCGCGGTCCTGGCCGTGCAGCCCCGCGCCGGCGCGGCAGCGCGGCGAGCCGAGAACTCGGTCCGGCTGCGGTTCGTCGACGTGGCGTCGGGCAAGGGGCTTTGGGCGTCCGAGGCCGTGATGGCCGGGTCGCCCTTGTTCCGCAAGGGCGGCGCCGCCGTGGAACAGGCAATCGCGGCGGCCGTCAAGCGGATCGACACCGATCTGTGCCTGGCCGACATGCCCGAACTGACCGCCGAGCAAGTAAAGGCCCGCCTGGCCGCCCTCGGCCTGCCCGGGGCCAAGCCCGCCGATCCCCTGGCGGCCTTGGTCGAGCTTCGGTACTACCAGGCCGCCAAGCTGCTCTCGGCCGACGAGGTGACCGAGCTGTACGACGCGGTGCTCGGGGCCGGCAAGGGCCGCACTCTGGCCACGGGCGACCGCGCAGCGCGACGCGCGCTGCTCCAGGAGGTATTCTTGCAGTCCGAAACATCCAAGGGGCGGTGACACGATGGGATAAACACACCAAGTGACTCGCCCGAAGGCTCGCCCGGGTTGCCCTCGAAGCTGGCTGGCCCCGAGCCATCGGCGGGAGGCTGCCATGCCGCTTCAGGTGCCGTGCGGACAGTGCAGAACCCAGTGTACCGTGCCGGATTCGTTTGCGGGCCGGGTCATCCCATGCCCCTATTGCCGGGCCCCCCTTCAAGTCCCCGGCCTGCCCCAGGAGACCTCGTCCCAGCCCATCCGCCCCTTGATCGACATCCTCGATGAAGAATTGGCCAGCACGGGCGGGACACCGGCCGCGGGGGCGACGGAACCGTGGGCCGGGGCAAGCCGCCGCGCGCGAGGCAAGTTCCGCCTCCCCGGTCCGATTGCGATGGTCGTGGCCGCCGCGGGCGCGTTGGCCTTCTTCGTGCTGATGGTGGCGCTGTTTCCCAAAGTCGGCCTTCCGTTGGGATGGCTGATCGTGGCCGGCGGCGCCTGCGGCTTGTTCGCCGCCGTGTGCTGGTTGCTTTATGAACTGTGCTTCGTGCCGCCCCACCGGCGCCGCCCGAGCACGTCGATGCTCGGCGCGCTGGGGGCCTTGGGATGCGTGGGCATCGGCATTCTGGGCGTGTGGTACGCCAGCCGAGAGCTGGATCGGCGCGAACATCCGTGGAAATACCTCGCCAAGGCCCCGGCCTCTCAGACCGCCACCCCGGCGCCAACCAAGCCTCCCTCGGGCGAGAAGACGCCGTCTGCCGTCGCGGGGAAACCGGCCGGGCCGGCGGCCGACAAGCCGGCCGGCTCGCCAGGCGCCGGGCCCGCGACCCCGGGGAAACCTGGTGCGCAAGAGCCCCCTCCGGCCGACGATCTCGTGTCGTTCGATCCCGCGCGATTCGGCAAGGCGCCCCCCGGCGCCAAGCCGGTTCAGGGGCTTCCCCCGCCGGACCCTGATGCCAGTCCGATCGAGACGGCGTATGAGGAAGCCAGCCGGGTCTATGCCGCCGAGGCAGCCGCGGAGTTGCTGGCCGGCGACGATGCCTCGTTCCGCGAGAAGATGTTGTGGTTCGCCCTGGCCAACCGGCCGGTCATGGGGCTTCGCTGGGCGTTCGGGCTTCAGACCCGCGATGCGGCCGCTGCTCCCCAGGCCGCGCCCGCCGAAGACATCGAGAAACAGGTCAAGGCCCTGAGTCTGGCGGTGGTGGGAGGGCTCGATCAGCGGATTTCGGCGCGGCTGTTCGGCCAGTGGCCCGAGACCGGCGACCCGAGGTTCCGCCAGGTGGCTGTCTTGCGCGGGGGCCGACGGCACGAGCTGATCGCCGCGGCCAAGCGCAGGGCGGTCGATTTGTTGGTGATCGTGGAGACGTCGGGGCCGTCGGGCGTGCCGGCCGACAAGGGCACGGCGACCGTGAGAATCGACCTGGTCGATCTGGTGGAAGACCGTTCGCTGGCGACGTTTCCTCGGCAGAGTGGTCCGGGCGGTTCTGGCGGTCCGGCGGTCGACGTTTCGGCGTCCAAAGCGTCCTCCGCGGCATTGGCCGAGGAGTTTCTGAAGTTCGTCGACGAGAACTGCGCGCTGAAGCCGGTGCCCTGGTCGGTCGTCGAGCAAGCCAAACCGCGGCTGGCCCGGCTCGCCTCGAAGCCGCCGCACCCCTATGCGGGCGCGGCCCTTCTGTTGGAGGTGCGGTACTATCTGGCCCGCCAGCTCGTCCCGGCCAGCGAAGCCATCGCGATCTGCGACACGGTGTTGGGCACCGGCCAAGGCGAGAAGTTCGTCTCGGGCGACGCCGCGGCGCGCCGCGCGGTCCTCGAGGCCTGGATCAAGGGGCTCTAGCCACGTGAACTCCGTGCTCGACATTCCTGAAGTGGCGGCCCTCGACGCGCGGCGCGGTCTGGTCCGCATCCCGCCCGAACTCGACGTGCCGCTGACGAACCGGGTGCGATCGATCATCGATACTCCCGAGTTCCGCCGGCTCGCGCGGATCAGCCAGTTGGGGTTCGTCGCGCTGGTCTACCCCGCGGCCATTCACACGCGGTTCGAACACTCGCTGGGGGTGTATCGCCTGGCACTCCTGTTCCTGAAGCACCTGGGACACGATCCGCGGTTTGTGCGCGCGGTGGGGCCGGAGCACGGCGAGTTGTTTCTCGTGACGGCCCTGTTGCACGACCTGGGGCACTGGCCGTTCTGCCACCCGATCGAAGACATCCGGCTGGCCGGGGTGCCGAACCACGAGATGTTCGCCAACAGCTTCCTGCTGGAAGGCGAAATCGCCGACGTGCTCCGGAACGAATGGAGCATCAGCCCGCGCGACGTGGTGTCGCTCTTGAGCGAGAAGCCCCGAGATCCCACCTCGCGGCTCTTGGGGAGCATGCTCTCCGGGCCGATCGACATCGACAAGATGGATTATCTCTTCCGCGACAGCCTGCACGCGGGCGTGCCCTACGGACGCCATTACGACCAGCCGCGCCTGATCGGCAGCCTGTGCTTGAACCACTCGGGCGACGGACTGGCGGTCACCGAGAAGGGAAAAACGGCGACGGAACTGTTGGTCTTCGCGCGGTATGTCATGTTCAGCGAGGTGTACTGGCACCACGGCGTGCGGTCGGCCACGGCGATGTTGCAGCGGGCGTTCTACCTCCTGCACGACGCGCTCGACCTGGACAGCTTGTTCCGGATGGCCGAGGGACCGATGATCGCCGAGCTGGAACAAGCCGCCGGCGCGGGACCGGCCGCCGACTTGCTGGGCGGCTTGTTCGGCCCCACGCGGCGGCTGTACAAGCGGCTGGCCCAGTACAGTTTCTTCGAGCACCGCGAGGTGTACGAACGGCTGGCCCGCAGACCTTACCCCTGGCTGGTCGCCTGTGCCGAGCAATTCGCGGCCATCCTGTGCACGGCCTTGGGGTGCGTGGTTGCCCCGCACGAAGTCCTCTTCGACGCCCCTCCGATCCAGCGCGAAATGGAAATCGACGTCGATATCTACTATGCCAAGGAGGACCGCTACCGGCCTTTGGCCGAGGTCTCGCCCGTGGTGCGGACCCTGGCCAAGGAGCAGTTCGACGACTACGTCAAGCGGGTACGGATTTTCGTCCACCCGCGTTTGGCGGAAGACGCCCGCCGTGTGCCGCGGCTCTCCGACTTGGTCCTCGAAGCCGCCGCGCGCACCGAAAGGTGATCGAGCTGGCTCGACGGCCTGACGCTCGGCCACGGCGCGGCGCCGGGCGGCTCTTGTGGGCAGGTTGTTCTTGTGTTCGGGCGGCTTGCTCTGGACACCGAGGGTGCGGCCGGGCGATCTCCGTTACCCCCCTTTCTTGGCGCAGGCTTGTCCCAGGGCGAGGCGGTTTCTTGATGAGTCGAGG
>JANLFZ010000414.1:4591-5670 GCA_024653385.1 Thermoguttaceae bacterium
GTTGAAGGGGTTCTCGCCCGCCTCTCTCGAAGAAACAGTCTCCATGTCGGACGCTTGGTATTGCAAGATCGCCGGGGAGGAACGGGGGCCGCTTTCGGCGCAGGACCTCAAGGCGTTGGCCGCCGACGGGCAGTTGTCGCCGGAAGATCTCGTGCGCCACGGGGTCCACGCCGCATGGGTCACGGCGGGGCGGGTGCGTGGGCTTTTTCCCTCGACGGGTTCCTCGGCTTCTCGCCCGACCGGCACGGCCCAGGAAACGCCGTCGGCTCGAGCAGCCACCGCGCGCCCGGTCGCCAAGCCCGTGGTCGACTCGCGTTCGTCGGCTGCGTCCTCGAGTGCCGCGTTGTCGCAGCCTTCGACGCGTAAGGCGGAAACTCCCGAGGTCGGGCCCCGCAGTCGGCCAGAGCCCGCGCCCCCGGCTCCTCCGGGGGGCCAACCCGCGGCCCCGCAGAGCGAGTTCGATTTTCTCGAAGAAGCCTATTCGATGCCGCCGCGTCCCAGCGCGCCGGGCACCAAGTCGCCGACCTCGGAGTTGATGGAGAAGAAGCGACAGCTCGAGCGGCGGAACATGACGATCCTGCTGGCCGTGCTCGTCGGCCTGATGATCGTGCTGGGCATCTTGATGACCGTGCTGTTCTTCAAACAGCGCCGGGGCAACTCGAATCAGGAACCGACCGCCCCGGCGGCCGAAGCGGCCGACCCAACCGCAAAACCGGCTGAAGGCCCTTCCGAAACCGAGAAGGCCGCTGGGGCAGCGAAGAAAGAAGCGGGGAAAACCTCGGGCGAGACAAAGACCGGCAAGGCGAAGCCCGAGGTCGGTTGGACGGATGCGTCGAAACAGGGAGCCGTTGTCGGCGACATCACCGTCAGCGTGGTCTCCGCTGCCGTCACCCGGCGCAAGACCAAGACCGGGCCCGAGAGGCTCGTCTTGGAGGTCAATCTTCAGTTGTCCAATGCTCAGAAGGGCAAGAAACGCGAATACCAAAGCTGGGCAGGCCGCTCTTCGGGCGTGAACCTGGTCGACGACTTGGGTAACGTCTACCGACTCTTGGGCGGGGCCGTCGCTCCGCTTTCGGCCC
>JANLFZ010000415.1:0-2103 GCA_024653385.1 Thermoguttaceae bacterium
AATCAGGAGCCGCGGCACCGTTTGGAGGGCCTCCCGGCCCTGGCGGTTTCCCCGGACCCATGCCCAGCGAAAACGGTCTTCCCGGCGGCGGGCCCGCGGCGATGCGAGGCGATTCGCCCTTGGCGCAGCCGCCGGGCCGCGAGTTCAACGGGCCGGCGGGTCCCGGCGCCGGCCCGCCGGCGGGACCTGGTCCCGCGCCGCCATAACGGATGACTCACCGCGCCAATCGCACCAATTTCCCCGCGCCGGGCGCAAGGCGCAGCTCGACCTTCGCCCCATCAACCGCCGACCACTTTCCGGACGCGGCGTCGAAGACCTCGAGACGGCCCGGTCCGACGAGCGGGGCGGTTGCCTCGGCCTTGTAGTCGAGGTTCACGACCACCACGTGGCTGGGCCGTTGGCCCTCGCCAAACGTCCCGAGCAGAATGCCCCGCACGCGCTCCGGCGGACGGTAGGCCAAAGTCGCCAGCGGCGGGTCGAGACGAAAGGGAGCGTCGGCGGCCAGCGGTTCCGAGCCCGGCGGACTCATCCCGGCATGGTAGACGCCCAGCGAGCGCAGCGGCTGAAGTTCCTTGGCAATGGCCACGAACTCGCGGTTGAGCGACGCCAGGGCGTGGTACAGCGGCGTCGGTGTTCCGTCGGGCAGGGCGATGCCGCCCGTGTGGCCCGACGCGCAGTACACGTAGTATGAAATCCCCTGCGCCCCGTAGGCCAGGGTCGTGTAGACGAGATACCGAACTTCGTCGGGACCGGGCACGCGCATCGAGGGCGTCCACGTGCACGCCTGCACGATGTTCAAGAATGGCACTTTGGCCTGCTGCGCCGTTTGCCGGATCATCGCCAAGTTGAGGAAGTAGTTGGGCGAGTCGCCCTCCTTGGTGAACTGGTAGTGGTCGTAGCTGACCAGCGCGGGCTTGACGATCTCCATGTACTGCCGCAGATGTTCGCGGTAGGCCGTGATCGTATCGCCCTTGGTGCCGAGTTGTTCGTTGTTGGCGTAGGTGGGAAAGAGATTGATGTAGGCCAGGTGGGCCGGATCGCGCTGGCGCAGGTAAGCCACCAATTTGCCCAGGGCGGGGAAGGCCCCCGCGCTGGGCTCGTCGACAATGAAGTACGAGTACATCGCGGGGTGGTTCCGGACCCGGTCGATCAGGGCGTCGAGCTTCTGGCGCTTGGCGGGATCGTCGAGCGAGGCCGGCGCCAAGAGGCCGTCCTGAAGCTGGGCTCGCAACCCATGCCGTTGGACCAGATCGAGGTCCTTTTCGCCGCACCAGACGAGGTTGAACCCGCCTTGGGCCATCTGTTGGGCGACGGCGTCGCTCATCGCCGGGCCGGCCCAGTACGTGACGATCGGCGTGCCGACGGTCCAAGCCGGGAGGGTGGGGGCAACCTCGGCCGCCGCCAGCCCGTGCCCTACGCCCAGACCGACAAGCAGCACGACGGTGGCCCATGGTTTCGACAACATGCTCGCGACTCCTCGTGCAGTCGTGACAGGAGCGAATTACTCGGGCCGTCCGCCTCGCCCCCGGGAACGGTGCGGCGGTCGACGATCGGGACTCTTGGCGCGGGCCTCCATGTTGACGGAGATCACCAGATCAATGGCCTCTTTCCATGTGGGAATGGCGCGATGGATCGGCTTTTCTTCCGCCTCGCCGGAGTGGCGTGCTTCGTCGGACTCGTCCTCGTCGTCCGCGCCGCCCAGTTGGTCGCTGTCGGCATCGAACGCGCGGTCCTCGATCGATTCGACCCGTTCCCGGGCTTCGGCCAAGGCCGCCTCGCTTGCCTCGACGCGCGACGCGGCCGACTTCTTTCGGCGGCGACGGCGGCGCTTGCCCCGCTCGAACGCCCCAGCCTCGGTCGCGGTCTCGCCCGCCGGCCCGCTATCCGCGGCCGAGTCCGGCTCGTCGGGCAGTGCCAACACGTCGTCGAACTCGTGCTGTACTTCCGCGTCGCACGGCACAGAACTCGCCGGCGAGTCTTCAGGAAGCGAGGCTTGGCCAGCAGACGAGGCACCGCCTTGCACCGGCCGGGTGCCCCGTCGTCGTCGCTTGCGACCCCGACGCGAACGCCGATCGCTTTCTTCAAGCGGTGCGGGCTCCTCAC
>JANLFZ010000415.1:2113-3497 GCA_024653385.1 Thermoguttaceae bacterium
TCCTCACCCTCGATCGATGCCTCCCCGACATCGGCCTCCAGGGTGGTGAAGACGATCGGCTGACTCTCGGGGAGTTCGACCGGCGTACTGACAACGGTCTCGACCGGTGCGGGCTCAGGCTCGGGAGGAAGCTCGATACCCAGTTCAGCGGCGAGCTTACCCCAATCCTGGGGAGTCTTCTGCCTCGCCGGACGTGCGGGTACCCAGGTGGATTTGGGTGCCACACTCGCCACATCCTCGGCCACGACCGGCTCTGAATCAGCTTGTGGTGGCACGCCGTCGCGGACCGCTTCCGTTTCAGCGTCCGCTTGGGATGGAACCTCTTGGGCTGCCGACCCAGGTTCGTCCGGCTTCTCCGCGGGCTCTGGCGGGGCGGCTCCTAGCGCAAAGACCAGCGATTCCCAGTGATCCGACTTCCCTTGTTCGTCCATAACGAGCCTGTTGACCCGTCCAGAGTAAGCGCGGCCTGCGCCAGCGCATTCCGCTCGTAAATCTTCACAGCCTCTTTGAGTATAGACCTTTCCCGACAGTGTGAGAAGCGGAACCGGCAACGTGCCGCGCCGAGGTGTTCACGCGATGCACGTTTACTCGCGGGGCGTTGTGCGCGGGGTTGGCGGAGCAGGCCGGGCGCCGAGCACGCGGGCCATGCGCACGATCTCGCGCCCACCCCGGATTCCCAACCAGAAAAGAAGAAAACTGTACCAGGCGATCGAAAAGCCGATCATCGCCAGCCAGAACCACATGAACGGGTCGTTGGTCACGGGGAGACCTCCTCTGGTGCGGAACTGAGGTTCGGCTGGTTGCCTTGGCCTCGGCCCAAGGCGTTGCCCAATGCCGAGCCCGCGAACATCCCCACAAACGCCAGCCCGAAGGCCGACAGCCCGCTAACCTCGGCGGGAATATGGTAGGGGGTGCCCTCGGGATGGAAGAAGTTCACAATGAGGAAGACGATGGGCCCTGCGGCGCCCAGAATAATCGCCGAGACCGCCCCCCAACTGTTGGCCCCGCGCCAGTACAAAGCGCCGACCAACATGGCGAAGAGACTTGCCAGATAGATGTTTCAGGTGATCGCCAGGTAGTCCCAGATACTCCCGGGAGGTGTATACCACAGTCCCCAGAAGACCAGGAACAGGCCGATGGCCAGCACGACCAGGCGCACCACCAGGAGTTTGGCCCGTTCCGACAGCGGTCGGCGCAGACATGGGCTGATCAGATCATTGTAGATCACGGTGGCCCAGGTAAGCAGGTAGCCGCTGTCGGTAGACATCTCGGCCGCAAGCATGGCCGCGATCACCAGTCCGAGAAAGCCGTACGTGGCCGACAGCAAGGTCCCGAGGAATCGCGGCCTCGACCCCGGCGTCGGAAGCCAGACCGCGATGCCGCG
>JANLFZ010000415.1:3507-5662 GCA_024653385.1 Thermoguttaceae bacterium
CATCGCGGTCTGGCTTCCGACGCCGGGGTCGAGGCCGCCGTGGGCCGTGAAGTACAAGAATGCTCCGACACCCCAAAGTCCAGGCAGGCACCAGCGACCCACAAAGTAGAACCAGGTGCCGCGGTAGACCCGTTTGGCCGTTTGCGCGTCGCGGGCGGCCAGGACGCGGGCGATGGTCGTCTGCCAGGTGGTGACGACGGCGAACGCCATGATCGCCTGCCAGATCACGTAGCCCCAACCCAACCCCTTGCTCGTGGTGGGATCGAAGGGCTGCGACATGGTGTGGACCTTGGGCGCCGGGGAGTCCGCGCCCGGCCGCGAAGCCAGCGTTGTCTCCACCAGCACGCCTCGCTTGGCCAGATCGGCCGCCGCCTTCTTCCAGTGCTCCTTGGCCGCCGCGGCGCCTCGGCTCGCCTGAATCGCCTTCGCCTCGGCGGCCAGGGCGCTGACTTCCGCCTTGGCCGCGGACGCGTACTGGCTGCCCTTCTCGTGCATCTCCCAAAGCCGCGACGGCAGGTCTGTCCACCCGACGCTGTTGAGCACGAGAATCGACGTCACGACGATTCCGGCCCCCATCACGAGAAACTGAAGGTAGTCGGTGATCAGCACCGAGAGCATGCCGCCAAGCACCGTGTACATCAAGACGATTGCCAGAAGCGCCGTCATGATGAGTTCCAGCCAGCCGATCGTCCACGTGGTTCCCGGCACTTGAAACGTGGTCGTCGAGTCCATTCCCGTGATGTGCATGAGGAAATCGCCGCCGGCGCGAAGGAAGACGCCCATGTTCAACACGCCGCCGAGGATGACGACGAGGCCGGCCAGCCATCGGACCCGCGTGCCGAAGCGCTTCTCGAACAGCTCGGGGATAGTCATTACGCCGGCGTTGCGCATCGGCACGATGACGAACCCGGTCAGGCCGACCACCAGCATGGCGAAGGCGGTCAGCACCCCGGTCGCCGCCCCGGCCAAGCCGTGCTTGAAGCCCATCTCGGCCGTGTACATCACGGTGACGATGCCGACCTCGGTGGCCGCCAGGGAGGCCACGCCGAGGTTGACCTCCATCTCGCGGGCGGCCACGGCGAAGTCGTCGACGTTGCGCACGTACCTCCGCATCCAGAGACCGGCCGCGGTGCAGCCGATCAAGTAGACGACAACGATGGTCCAGTCGATCCCCGTCATGCGGTCGTCCTCCGGAGGCGGTCCAGTGGGGTCGCGGCGCGGCACCGAAAACGCTGCGAGTATAATGGGCCCCCAGAAGGGGATCAAGCCGGAGGTCACTCGCTCCCTCCCCAAGGCCGAATCGCTCGAATGCTAGCCGACTCAGAACCCCCGGCGGCGGGGTAGCAGGGCGAGATCAGTGGGGTTTTCCTCAAGTCTTGCCCAAGACCCGCTGGTCATGCTGGCGCTGGGGAAGTAGCATAGAGGTTGCGGGGGAGCTTGCGCTTAGGATATGGAACCAACGACCTTCGGAAAAGGCCAGCCGTGATTACGCGCTCTCTCCGCCGTCTCGCGTTGCCCCTTTGGCTTGCCGCCGCGATGTGGGCATTTTTCGGCGCGGGCTTGTCCACCGCCTGGGGCGCAGAAAAGGACTTTGTCGGGGTGCTTGCCCTGGCCATCGAGGACGACGTGGCCGAGCAACTGGGGCTGACGAAGAACCAGAAGGAGAAGCTCCTCGAGCTGATCGACGCCCGCGAAGACGAGGCGATTGAGCTGGTCGCTCAGATCAAGGACCTGCCCCCTGCCGAGCGCCAGGCAAAGCTCGTTCCGTTCCGGCGCGAGTCCGAGGCCAAGGGTTTGGCCCTGTTGAGCAAGGAGCAGCAAGCGCGTTTGGAGCGCATTCGCCTCCAGCGTGCCGGGATGGACAGCCTTGCCGAGCCGTCCATCGCCGAGCGGTTGAAACTCAAGCCTGAGCAGCAAACGAAGATCGCCGAGATCCTCAAGGACCGGGCCGAGAAGCTGGCGCGGAGCGACGAGAAGACCGCGCAGGTGGTCAAGGCCGAGACCGATCGGAGTCTGTCGTCGGTGCTCGACGAGAACCAGCGCGCGGCATGGGACGCGATGGCGCGCCACGGCACGGCCGATGGGGCGGCCGGCGGTGTCCAACCCGCACCCGCACCCGATTCTGGAGCCAAACCGGCCGAGGTGGCCGTCGAGA
>JANLFZ010000416.1:0-3237 GCA_024653385.1 Thermoguttaceae bacterium
CGCTCACGGTGCCGGCGAGCCGGCGGCGGACCGCCTTTGGCCGTGGGCTGCCGCCGGCTCGCCGGCACCGTGAGCGATTCGGACCAAGGGACCGAACACACGCCGGGGCCAGTCGCCAAGCAGCCCATACCGATGCTCGGCGCTGTTCCCAACCGCCTGATACCCCGGGGGCATCCACAGCGTCCAGTCCTGCGCGAGCACCGGGATATCGGCCGCGGGAAGCGGCGGCGCAAGCCACCGACCCAACCCCAGGGCGGTTTCCGAGGTCGCGAAATGGACCGACACGACCGGAAAACGGCGCCCGGCCGGCAGTCGCACCGCGATCCGCGCTGCGCCGTCGGCTCGTTCGACGGGCTTCCAACCGCTTCGAACGTCGTCGATCCACACCCCGCGCACATCGTCGGTCGAGACGCCTTCGGGCAAGTCGAACGTTATGTCCTCGCGGCCGGTGTTCTCGATCCGGTAGACCGCCGCGTGCCGCGCCGTGCCCTCCGGAGCGTACCGCGACTCGAGGTGACAGTTCCAAACCCAGGCAGCGGGCGGTTGTCCGCGCGGTTCGGCCGGGGCGACCACGAGCAGTCCTTCGGAGGACGGACCGGCGTCGGCCACCGGGTCGTAGCGGTAGCTCGCCCGCCACACGGCCGAACGATCCACGGGAACGGCCTCCAGGGGGACCGCGACCAGGCGCGAGTTGCGAATGCGAACGGCCGAGTCGCCGACGGCCCCGACCACGACCATGCCACGTTGCGACGTGGCATCCGGGACCGACGCCAGACTGATGGCCTGGGGCTCGGCCAGAGGGACCGTCCGCACAGCCCGCAACGTGAACGGCGCGCTTTGCGGACGCCGCAGCCCGATCTCCCAGACCTCCGCCTGCGGCGATGGGGTTGCCGGGTTCGCGGAACGCCGCTGGGCGGAGAGCGGTTCGCTCTCTTCGCCCACGAGGATCCAGCGGAGCGGGGCCGATCTCGCGGGGCAGAACCGCACGGCCACGCGCTCCACCTGGGCCGCGTCGGGAACACATCGGACGTCGTAGGCTTCGGTAAGCGAATTCCCGTGGACCGTCGCCTCGATACGGACAGCGGCCGAGAACCCGGGCTTCTGGGCCTCGACCTCCACGCGAAATCCGGGGGCGCTGGGATCGTAACGGAAGACCGGCCCCCGGGGTGAACCGCCGAGCAGGTCGCGCTCGGCGGCGGCCAGGCCCTCGGGGTCGAGCGAGGGCCAACGCTCGGCCCCCGAGAGCTTCGTCTGATAACCCTCCCTGGTTCGCAGGGCAAGCAACTGCTGGCCCGCCCGGCCGTCAAATCGCAGCGGAAACAGGTCCTCGGAGCCCAGCGGCCGTCCAGAAGGCCGGGGAAGCGAGTGGGCGGCAATCAGCAAACGCAAGGGGCGGGTGGGCAACACGCCCTTGGCCAGGCGCACGCTCAACTTGCCCCCGGCGGCAGCATCCTGGGTCCAGTCGTCGAGGGCTTCGGCAGGTACGCTTTCGACCGAGTGAACGCTCCACCGTCGGCCCACATCGGCCGTTACCTGGAATTGCTCGCCGTCGGCCACCTGGAGATAGGCGGCGATCTGCGCCGACATCGTGGCGCCCCCGAGTTCGACCGAGGTGCCGCAGTCCCATTGGAGCGGCGACTGCGGACGAGCCAGCACCACCTCCACGCCGGCCGCGGGAGCGAAACACTGGAGGTCCATCGCCTCGCCGGTCCGGGGCGCCGGCAGCGGACCCACGCCGACTTGCCGCGCCCCACTCGCGGCAAGATGCTCGATCGCCAACGGCGCCGGCACGAGGAGTCGGACGGTCCCTTCTTGCCAGAACACGCCCCGGGGACGCATCTCGGGGAGTCTCCACCGGCGCCCCAGCTCCACCGGTCCCAGGGCCGACAACCGCAGCACGCGCCCCGGTCCGCGCAGCGGTTCGGGCAGTTCCAGGGCGACTAGCGTCTTCCGGCCCTCGCCGGTCGGCCCGACGACCGACCATCGCACCGCGGCCTCGCCATACCGGGCCGCCACGAGGCGGAGCCCAGGATCCAGTTCCATCATCAGCCGCCTCAGGGCCACATGATGGGCGTCGATGGTCCATTGGGCCGTGACGTCGATGCCGCGCAACGAAATATCGTAGACCGTCGCTTGGCGGACCGAGTTCCAAAGGCGGCTCGGATCCAAGTGTTCGATCGGCGCCACGCGAAGCCGGACGCGGTGGTGCCCCCCCAGTTCGATCCGCCAGAGGAGGTTTCCTTCGGGAACCGCCGTCTCTTGCACCACGACCACGCTCTCGGCCAGGGATCGCGGCGCCGTCGGTCCCCTCGTCTCGTCGAGCGGCTGGGTCGTCGGTTTCGCGGGGATGTCGGGCAGCCTTTCGACGACAGGGCCGAGGTGCTTGGGCAGCTCGACGACCAGCCGGCTGGCCGGACAGGGCGGCAACTCGATGTCGAACTCGATCGAACCCGACGCCCCGCGCCGCCCGCGAAGCGACCAGGTCACCACGAGCGGGCCCGGACGGACGCCGCCGACGGCCAACTTGCCGTCAGGACCGGTGCTCAGCTCGGCCGGTTGACGCGACGGATTCTGCCAGAACGCTTCGGCGACGGCCGGGCTCCACGGGTCGAGCGTCAGACGCCGGCGGCCGTCGGCCGGCAGCGCGGGATCGAGCACCGCCTCGCCATCGACCAGCGTCTCGCCAACGAGCCTCGCCTTGTACTGCGCCGACCGCAGCGCAAGCGCCTGCGGCAGTTCGGCCGCCGCGCGACGTGCCTCGACCGCCGCGATCAGGCGGTCGAAGTCGGCTGGGTCGACGGGCAGGTAGCGGGCGTTGCCGCGAGGCCAATCCTTCAGCCGATCCGCCGGCGCGTACACCCGGCGGTAGCGCAGCGGCGGCTCCGCGCGCACCGCCGCGGCAGGCTCGTCGGCTGCCTTGCACCGCGCCGCGGACCACCCCGCGGCCACAACCATCGCCGCCAGTGCCGCCACGCGAAGCGTCATGGGTTCCCATCCGCAACATGCGCCGGGGCCACCTCGGTCGATTCCAGGTTGCCCGGGGCCGAAACCGACGGCGTTCCGCGCGGGGTGCCGAGATCGAGGATGGCGCTGGCCGACTCGCGGGCCGCTCCACGGCGCCGATCCATGCTTCGCTGGAGCCATCCGGCGCCGGCGGCCAGCACGACGCCCAGGCCCGCCGCCTGCGCTCCCAACCAGGTCGGTTCCGGGTACACGATCAGCGCCCAACTCAGGGCA
>JANLFZ010000416.1:3247-5650 GCA_024653385.1 Thermoguttaceae bacterium
CATACAACCACAACAGCCCCAAGACCAGTGCCGCACCCGAGGCCGCCAGCACGATGACGGGGCGCCGCGCGGTGTAGATCTCGCAGCGGGTGAGGTTCCCCAGAGCGCTGTAGAGATAGCGGTTGGTGTGCTCCGGCACGTCGGTCAGTCGCCGCGCGCCGCACCAGGCTTCCAGGGCCGGCTGGTCAAGCAGCGCCTGCCGGCCCCAAAAGAACCCGTTCCACCCCCAACGGTACTCCTGGGTCAGCGTGGGGGGCGAGACGACCACATGCTCCTTTGGCGGCAAGACGAGCTGCCAATACGTGCGATGGACCCAGGCGTCGCGGCCCAAATGGGGCAATTCCAGGGCCATCCGCCCCACGTCCGACCGGCCGGCGGGAAACCGGTAGATCGCCTCGATCCGGTGCCGGCCCGAGCCAGCCCCGCCCGGCAGGGCGACGACCACGGTGCCTTCGGGCGTGGCCTGGCCGCCGACCCGCTTGTCGTCGAGCCACAGCTCGACATCGCCGGGATTCACCCCCGCCGGCACGACGACCTCCACGAGCCTCTGGGTGCTGGTGAAGCGAAACACGGCGCGGTCCATGCGAACGTCGGAGGTCAGCCACGTCTGAATCCACGCCCGGTCCACCACGGTCGAACCCAACGCGGTCTGGTCCTCCAAGTAGATCGCCAGGCCGAGTTCCGCGACCCGCCCGGCGGCGTGCAATTCCAGCCCACGGCGCGCGCCTCCCCCGGAATCGGTCTCCGGCACGGTCCAAGGTCCGCCGCGCGCCTGCGCGCGAATGCCTTCCTTCGCGACGACGATCGCCTGGTTGCTCGTCAGTTCCCCCTCGGCCGGCATGACCAGCGGAATCGAACTGCTGATGCTCGCCTTCGGTTGAAGCTTGCCAAGTTCCACGGAATAGCGCAGCACCAATTCGCACGGCCCGATCCTCGGCGACGGCAAGGAAACCACCTTGCGATGAAGCGGTGCGGCGTCGGACGTGTCTTCCGGCCGGCTGTCGGCCAACGCCGGCCGCTTGCCGTCGTCGAGCCGAACGTCGATCTGATCCGACGCGGCTAGTTCGCGGGGGACGTCGAACACCAGCCGTTCCAACGGCTCGTAAGCGATCGAATAGGTGAACTTCTGCTCGACCTGGGCCTTCTGCTCGTCGAGGCGGATCTCGCTGGCGGCCGCTACCCGAACCTGGCGCGAGCGAACACGGAAGTCGGCGGTGAAGAGGGCCTTGTCCGGCTCACCCCGGTAGAACAGCGGCTCCTGGCGGCGCGGAGGGAGCTTCATGGTCGGCGCCACGTGCTGCCGCACCAGACCGACCATCGTGGCCTCGGCGGGAGTCAGCTCGACATTGTCGTCGGGGACGACCACGACCGCCGAGGGCGATTGCAGAATGGTCGCGTCGGCAGGGGCACGGAGCCTGGGCAGCTCGAGCGAGAGCAACTTGGTTCCCGGCCGGAGCTTTTGCCTCGCCCGCAAGAGCAGCTCGATCTGACCGATCGACTCCTGCTTCAAGGTGATCGAGAGCGGTCCCGGTGGATTGTCGACCACCGAATCGACGGCCACCAGGTTCTCGGGGCCGACCTCGTCGAGCTGCCACTGGCCCAGCTCCACGTCCAGCGTGCGGATCTTCTTGGTGCGGACCGTGTACTTCAGCCGAGCCTGCATCGTCACCTGCCCGGCCTCGACCAAGAGCACGTACTCGGGTTCGATGGCGATGCGGGTCGTGCGGGGCACCACGCGCGCCATGAGCGAGCACGGCTGCATGAAATACTCGAAACCCGCGGCGAGATTCGGGGGACTGAAGGACTCGGGCAACTGATCGACTTGCCGCACGCCCCGGTTCGGGCCGAGCAGCACGTGCCAGTCGTCGCCCGCACTGATCGCCAGGTAACCCCATTGCCGGTCGGCCTCGAGCACCTCGTGGCCGGCCAATTCGCTCCAGATCCCCGAACCCGCGTCGTATTCCGCCCGGCTGGAGATGTGAACCTCTTCCGGCCCGGTCGTCCTTCCCGGGAATCGCACCTCGACCACCTTCCAATCCTCGCCGGTCGGTCCGCCCAACGCCACCGGCGTGACCGAGTAGGACGAGGCGTTGCCGGGCAAGAGCTGGGCTCCTCGGGGCAAACGCACGCGAAAATGGTCGAATGGTCCCCCGTAGCTCCGCACCGTGAGCCGGGCGTCGAACGTGATCCCCTGACCGTCGACGCGCGCAAGCACCGCGCCGACCGCTTCGAGCACGGGCCGGGCAGGGGCGGAGGCCTCGGCCCTGGTACGCCAGGCGATCTCGAAGTCGCCCCCCAGGCCCACCACGTGCAGTGCCTCGGCGCCGCCCGATTTCGTGGGCGGCAGCAACCGGGCCCCTTCGGAAACTCTCGCCGCCGACGGCGGCCGTCGTCGCGAGAGTT
>JANLFZ010000417.1:0-3557 GCA_024653385.1 Thermoguttaceae bacterium
CACCGCCATGCCCTCATTCGGGTATGCAAGAGGCGTGTAGCGTTACACCCCTTTACAGGCGGGTTCTTGATGCCGTCGCCGGGGAAATCGGCCGATTCGGTCGAATCCCGGGAACCGACGGACATGGCGTCGCGTCGAGTCTCCTGAGAATTCCTTGCCTGGCCTGCGAGGTTAGCTGACGGGCTCGGGGCCAAGGAACGCCCCGTCCAAAGCGGATTCGCCCCAACAATTGGGTCCCCCGCTCGGCTTCGCGGTCGAGATCTGCTCGCCACGAAACGGATTCGGCCAAATCGCAGCTTGCCGCTGCACCAAAGGTGGGCCCGGGATGCCTCTCGGCCCACCAACAAGGTAGGATTATACCTCGACCTGTCTCGACAACAAGGCACTACTGGCCGACGGTGGCAAATCGCTGACGATGGACGACCACGAACTAGATACTTGGCACATGCGGCGGGCCCTCGAGCTTGCAATCCGCGGCCAAGGGTATGTTGAACCCAACCCGATGGTGGGCTGCGTCCTTGCCCAGGGGGCTGAGATTATTGGCGAGGGATGGCATCGGCGGTTCGGCGGCCCCCATGCGGAGATCGAGGCCCTTGCGATGGCGGGCGGTCGAGCCGCCGGGGCCACGATGTACGTAACCCTCGAACCATGCTGCCATTTCGGCAAGACACCTCCGTGTACCAGGGCGATTGTCGCGGCCGGAATCCGACGCGTGGTCGTGGCCCAGCGCGATCCCTTTCCCGAGGTCAACGGGGGTGGTCTTGCCGAACTTCAGACGGCCGGAATCGAAGTGCAAGTGGGCGTCTTGGAGGCCGAGGCGCGGCGATTGAATGCCCCCTACCTCAAGCTGCTTGCCACGGGGCGTCCTTGGGTCCTGGCGAAATGGGCCATGACGATCGACGGTAAGACCGCCACATCGACCGGGGCGAGCCAGTGGATCTCCAGCGAAGAGTCGCGACGGCTGGTTCATGCCTTGCGGGGACGCGTGGATGCCATCATCATCGGCCGAGAGACCGCCCGGCTCGATGATCCCATGCTGACCGCCCGGCCCCCAGGACCGCGCACGGCGCTGCGGGTCGTTGTCGACAGCCGGGCGACCTTGTCACCCGAAAGCCGCCTGGCCCGCACGGCACGCGAAATCCCGGTGCTCGTGGCGGTCGGCCCACACGCCAAGCCGCGCGACCGCCAGCGCTTGACGCAGGCCGGCTGCGAGGTCTTCTGTTGCCATGCCGATTCCCCGGTGGACCGCATCGACCAGTTGCTGGCTGAACTCGGTCGCCGTCGGCTGACCAATGTGCTGGTCGAAGGTGGAGGGCGATTGGTGGGCAGTCTGCTGGACGCCCGGCAGATCGACGAGGTCCATGTGTTCATTGCCCCGCGACTGCTGGGGGGGGCGTGGGCACGAACGCCCATTGCCGGAGAGGGAATTGCCGAGATTCCCCAGGCGCTTCAACTCGATGCCCCCGAAGTCAAACAGGTTGGTCCTGACCTCTACTACACGGGGCGAGTCCGGCACCCGGTTTAACCACCCAAGGGGAGGGGCGATTCGCCTCCAGCGGGAGGTTGGGTAGATAATCCTACTGCAGTGATTAACTTAGTTGTCTTATATCCCGTGGATGCCCTCACAGGGTTGCACCCGCCCCACAGCCGACTGATAATAGTCCAACGGCAAATGGTAAACTGCGGAGCTGATAGGTTCACAAACCGCGAGCGTCCGGTAACAGGGTTGTGGGTCCCAAGGGAACGTCGGATGAGTACCAGGGCGATCTTGCTGGGGCTTCTGGCCCTTGGATTGGGCGTGGCGTTGGGGGATGAAAGTCTCGGGCAGGAGAAACCCGCCGCGACGGCCAAACCCGAGCCGAAGCCCGAAGCCAAACCTGAGGCCAAGCCTGAAGCGAAACCCGCCGCACCCCCGCCGGTCGCGAACCCGGTGTTCACCCACGACATCATGCCGCTCATCACGCGGCTTGGGTGCAACGCCACGCAGTGCCACGGTGCAGCGCAGGGCAAGGGTGGCCTGAAGTTCTCGATGTTCGGGGCGGAGCCCGATGCCGACTACGATGCCTTGACCAAGGCGAACGCCGCGCGACGCATTCATCGAATCGAACCGGCCAAGAGTCTGTTTCTGCTTAAAGCGACGGGTGCGGTAGAGCACCAGGGTGGGGTTCGCGTTCCGCCAAATTCGTCGGACTACGCGCTTCTGGTCACGTGGGTCGCTCAGGGGGCCCCTTGGACCGATGAGAAGCTCCCCAAACTCGTGGCGGTGAAAGCGGCGCCGGACGAGAAGACTTGTCAGAAGGGCGAAGCGGTACAGCTTCAGGCGACCGCGGTGTACTCCGATAACTCGCAGCGCGACGTGACGCGGCTTGCCCGGTTCTGGAGCACCGACGAGAAGGTTGCCACGGTAGACGAGAACGGCAAGGTCACGGCGCAGGGATTCGGCGAGGCGGCCGTGGTGGCGATGTACCTCCGCCGGCCCGCGCTGGTTCGGATCGTGGTTCCCCAGCCGCTTTCGTCGCCCTTCCCGAAGGTCGAGCCGAACAACAAGATCGACGAGTTGGTGTTCGCCAAGCTCCAGAGGTTGGGCATCCCGCCGTCGGAGGCATGTTCGGAAGAGGCTTTCTTGCGGCGCGTCTACCTCGACGTGATCGGCGCGCTGCCCACGCCCGAGGAGGCCCGGGCGTATTTGGCCGACCCCGATCCCAAGAAGCGAAGCAAGCTGATCGACCGGCTGCTGGAGCGCGACGAATACGCCGATTTCTGGGCCCTCAAGTGGGGCGACTTGCTGAGGATCAAGAGCGAGTATCCGGTGCGGGTCTGGCCGCGGGGCGTGCTGACGTATTACCGTTGGGTCCGCGCGAGCATCGCCGCGAACAAGCCGTACGACCAGTTCGTGCGGGAGCTGATCACCGCCAACGGAAGCGACTTCCAGGTCGGCCCGGCGAACTACTTCCGCGCGGTTCAGAAGCGGGAGCCCCAGACGTACGGCGAGACGACTGCCGCGCTATTCCTTGGGGCCAGGCTTGAATGCGCCCGGTGCCATGCGCATCCGTCCGAGAACTGGGGGCTGGACGACGACTTGGGCATGGCGGCCTTCTTCAGCAAGGTCGCCATCAAGGTCACGCAGGAGTGGAAGGAAGAGGTGGTCTTCTTCAACCAGCACGGCGGCGTGTACCACCCGAAGACCCGCGAGTACGTCAACCCGAAGTTCCTCGGCGCTGGGATCGCCGACATCCCGCGCGACCAGGACCCTCGGCCGAAACTCGCCGAGTGGCTCACCTCGCCGCAAAACCCGCAGTTCGCCAAGGTGATGGCCAATCGGGTGTGGTTCTGGTTGTTTGGCCGGGGCATTGTCCACGAGCCCGACGATTTCCGCTCGACCAACCCGCCAACCAATCCCGAACTCTTGGACTACCTGGCCCAGGAGTTCGTCAGCCACAAGTACGACGTAAAGCACCTGTTCCGCCTGATCCTCAATTCGAAGACCTACCAGCTTTCGAGCAAGCCCAACGAGTTGAACCGGCACGATACGTCGCACTTCTCGCGCTACTACCTCA
>JANLFZ010000417.1:3567-5626 GCA_024653385.1 Thermoguttaceae bacterium
CAAGCGGCTGGGGGCCGAGCAGCTTCTCGATTCCGTCTGTCAGGTGACGGGCACGTCGGACCAGTTCGCCAGTTGGATTCCGGTTCCGCCGACGATCATGCCGCCGGGATCCCGAGCGGTCCAGGTGTTCGACGGGGACATCAAGAACCCGCTCTTGGATCTGTTCGGAAGACCGCTGCGCGATACTCCCTACGAGTGCGAACGGAAGCTGGGGGCCTCGATCCGGCAATCGTTGCATTTGGTCAACTCGGACCATTTCGAGGGCAAGGTCGCCGGCAGCCCCAAACTACAGAGTCTGCTCCAGGCCAACAAACCCGACGCCGAGATCATCGACGAGCTGTATCTGGCCGCGCTATCGCGTCCACCCAAGCCGGAGGAGAAGCGAAAGGTCTTGGACTACATGTCGGGCGCGGGCAGGACGATTCCGCCACAGCTCGAGGCCGACAAGAAGGCGGCCGACGAGGCCCTGGCCAAGGTCCGAGCGCAGTTCCAGCAACTCAACGCGTCGTTCGAAGCGGCGGAGAAGGCGGCCAAGGAGGCGGAATCGGTCGCTGCCGCGGCGATGGATGCCTTGAACAAGGCCGCGGCGAGCCAGACCGAGGCCGAGAAAGCCGCGGCGGCCAAGCGCCAGCAGGCCGTCGAGGCGAAGAAGAAGGCCGACGAATTGGCGCAGAACCAGCCAAAGCCCTCCGACGCCCAGGTCGCGCAGCTCGTCAAGGCGTTGGCCGAGTCTAGCGCGGCGGACAAGGCCTTGGCCGAGGCCAAGGCGGCGTTGGCTGCGGCCCTTCAGACGTCGGAAGCGGCCGAGAAGGCGGCCCAAGAGGCGGAGGTCAAGGCAAACGCCGTCGCCAGTGACGCCCAAAAGCCTGCCGACGAGAAGAAGAAGGCCGCCGACGAGGCGGCCGCGAAGCGCAAGGCGGCCGACGAGGCCAAGAGCGTCCTGGCGCAAACGCAGCAGAAACAGCAGCAAGCGCAGGCCGCCGCCTACGCGGCGATCGGCAGGCTGACCGAGGCCGAGGGCCTTAAGAAAGCGGCCGACGACGCCTTGGCGGCCTTGCGTCAGCAACTCGCTGCCGCGATCCAGGCATATCAAGCCGCCGACAAGGCCGCTCAGGAGGCCGAAGCCGCCGCGGCCCAGGCGAAAAAGGCGGCCGACGCCGCCCGGGCCGCGCAGGCTGCCGCGGCCGCGGCCGCGGCCGAGAAGCGCAAAGTGGCGACCGACGCCAAGGCCGCGCGCGACAAGGCCGAAGCCGACGAGAAAGCCGCCGCGGCTAAGGCGGCCGAGGCCGCCAAGAAAGTCGCCGAAGCCGCCGCCGCGCTGAAACCCCCAAGACACCAGGCCCTTCAGGACCTCCTCTGGGCCCTGATGAATACCAAGGAATTCCTGTTCAACCACTAGGTTTCGTAACCAGGCGGCCGGCATGGCAATCGCAGGTTTGCACGTTGCCGGCCGCGCGAAGGAGGAACCCCCGATGCTGGACATCGTTGGTCGAAATGCCGCCTGGAGCCGACCGGGCATGAACCGGCGCGATTTCCTGCGCGTCGGAGCGCTGAGTCTTGCGGGACTCACCCTGGCCGATTGGCTCAAGGCCAAGGCCCACGGACAGGTGCAAGAGGCCAAGGCGAAGTCGGTCATTCAGTTCTTCATGCTCGGCGGGCCCACCCATCTCGACACGTTCGATCCCAAGCCCGAGGCCGGCGCCGACTACTGCGGTCCGCTGAAAAGCCCGATCGCGACCAATGTGCCGGGCATCCGCATTAGCGAGGGGCTGCCCCTGACGGCCAAACAGGCCGACAAGTTCTCGATCATCCGCAGTTACACGCACCAGGACTTCGGCCACGAAACCGCGGCCTACACGGTGGCCACGGGGGCGCTTCCCTCGGGCGACATGGTCTACCCGTCGATGGGCGCCGTCGTGTCGCTGAAGAAGGGCTACGACGCGGGATACCAGGGCGGGCTGCCGCCCTACATCACGCTGACCACGCCGCTGCCGTGGTTTTCCGACACGGGTTTCCTCGAAACCAAGTACCAGACCTTCGCCACCTATGGCGATCCGAA
>JANLFZ010000418.1:0-455 GCA_024653385.1 Thermoguttaceae bacterium
CGCGGCCCGCGACAGGCGCGGCCGCGCGAAGGTCGAAGGACTTGCGCTATCCAACGGGCGAGTCCGGGTGGTGATCGACGAAACGACCGGAGCCATCGCCAGCCTCACGCGCGAGGGCATTCCGGTGGACCTCGTGAACCGGGCCTCGGGCATGGGGCTCAACGAATACCTCTACGTGGCTGGCCGCGATCCCAAGGCCCCCAAGCGTAGCGCCAAGCCCAAGATCACCGTCAAGGAGTCCGGCCCGCTGGTCGCCTCGCTCGTGATCGAGTCGGAGGCCCCGGGCTGCCGGGGGCTTTCGCGCGAAGTGGCGGTCACCGACGCCTCGGACACCGTGAGCCTCTGCGATACGCTCGACCGCCTGCCGATCCGCACGCCCGACGCGGTCCACTTCGGTTTTCCCGTCAACGTGCCGGGCGGGGTCATGCGCATGGAGATTCCCTGGGCCGTGATCC
>JANLFZ010000418.1:465-2475 GCA_024653385.1 Thermoguttaceae bacterium
GGCCGGATCACGGCCCGAGGCGGACCAACTGCCCGGCGCTTGCAAGAACTATCTCAGCGTGGGCCGTTGGGTCGATATCTCGAACGAGCGTTTCGGGCTGACGTGGGCCACGGCCGACGCCCCGCTGGTCGAGGTGGGAGCGATCCGCATGGACGTGCCGGGCCCCTTCGACCCGAAAGCCTGGGTCCAGCGCCTCGAGCCGACCCAGACGTTCTACTCGTACGCGATGAACAACTACTGGGAGACGAACTATAAGGCCGACCAGGAGGGCGTGACGCGGTTTCGCTACAGCCTGACGCCCCACGGGCCGTTCGATCGGGCCGAGGCCATGCGCGAGGGCATCGCGCGCGATACGCCGCTCGTGCCGGTCGCGGTCGCCAAGGACGCCCCGCGCGTGGAATCTCTCCTGCGCGTCGAGCCGGCCGAGGTGCTCGTCACGTCGCTGAAGCCGAGCGACTTCCCGTCGTCGCTCGGCTTCAGCGACGTGACGACGGGAAGTCGCTCGTCGTGCGTTTGTGGAACGCGGGCGAGAAGCCGGTCAAGGCCGTGCTGGCGTGGAACGCCGTCAAGCCCCGGCGCGTCGTGCGGAGCAGCCCGTTCGAGGACGACCGGGGCGAACCGGCCGGCCCGATCGAGTTGCCGCCGTTGGGGATCGTCACGGTTCGCGCGGAGATCCGCTGACCGAGTCGCCCGCCTCGCCGTCCTCGGCGCGCCTGCCATTGGGCTTGCTCAGTTCGTCGGGCAGGGGGAGATCCACGGTGATGCGCGTGCCGTGGCCGGGCGAACTCTCGATCGACGCCTGGCCGCCGAACAGCCTGGCCCGCTCGACGATGCTCTCCAGGCCGAAGCGCCCTTCGTGCCGGCTGTTGACGTGGAACCCCACGCCCCAATCCTGGACCTCCAGGCGGAGATAGTTTCCGTGCCGGCCCAGGACGATGCGCACGTTCGGGCTCTTGCTGTGGCGGCAGGCGTTGGCCAACCCCTCTTGCACGATACGGAACGCGCAGTTCGCAAGCGGCTGGGGCAGCCAGGGAAGGTTCGTCTCGCCGACCAGGTCGATCTGGGGCACGGCGGCGAGCTTCTTGCGCTGTTCGACGAGGTCGCGGATCGCCGGCCCCAGCCCGACCTCCTCGAGCACCTCGATGCGCAGGCCGTCGATCAGCCGGCGCGATTCCTGATGGCCCTGCCGGAGCAGTTGCAGTCCGGCGTCGAACAGGTCCCATCGAAGCGTCTTATCGCGGGCGAACGCCTCGCGGAAGGTGCCCAGGTGCATCTCGGCCGCGGCCAGCCATTGAGCCAGGCCATCGTGAATTTCGAACCCGATCAGTCGCCGGTCGCGATCGTGAAGGTCCAATAGGTCCAGCAGGCGCTGGCGATCGCGCTCGAGCTGCTGGCGGTCGCGCCGTCGCTCGGTCACGTCGCGGAAGAAACCGATCTGGCAATCGCGGCCGCGGTAGACGATGCGGTTCGTGGTGATGTCGGCGTAGTAGACGCTACCGTCTTTCCTCAGCACGGGCGTGTCGTCGCTGACGGGTAAGACGCCTTCCCATTGCCGGCGGAACCGATCGAGCACCTCGGGAAGGGCCTCGGGCGGATGGATGTCGTGGACCCTCATCGAGAGCAACTCGCTCTCGGTGTACCCCAGGGCGCGGCAGATCGCGGGATTGGCCCGCAGGAACCGCTGGGTCTGGGCATCGGCGATGAGCACCCCATCGACCATGCCGTGGTAGATGGCTTCCAACTCCTCGGGACTCGGACGCGGGGGCTGGTCGATTGGCGCCGGGCGCTTGGCCGATTCGGCCGGCAGCCGAAGACGGCCAAGGAGCGCCCACCAGCCTCGCATCAACAGCGTCAGACGTTGGGCATCGGCCTCGTCGTACTCGGTGGTCTTGTTCGCCACGCCGGCCACAAGGACCACGCGCCCGGAGTCCAAGACCGGCACACTGAGATATCGCGTCAGCACGGCGTGGCCCGGGGGCAGACCGTGCTGACGCGATATCTCAGTGTGCC
>JANLFZ010000418.1:2485-5623 GCA_024653385.1 Thermoguttaceae bacterium
TCAAGGGGTTCAAAGCCGCGTAGTCGTTCGTTACAACGGGCCGCCGCTGACGGATCGCCTCGCCGCGCAATCCCATCGTGTCGACGGCGTATTGGAGGGGCTGGTCAGGCACCGCGCATTGCATCGCCGCGCCTTTCGACCACGACAGAACGGTCAAGACGCGCTCGTCGTCGCTGAGGGTCGCCACGAACCCGATCTGGCTTCCCGTTAGCGCCACGGCCTGCTCGGCAGCCAGGTCGGCGACTTGCTGAGCCGAAGCCACGCCCAAAAGGCCAATCGCGCGAGACGCGGCGAGCCGGGCTTGGTCCATCGAGGCCTCGGCCGCACGATTTGGAGTATCCGCCATCGGGGCGTGCTCCTCAAAGGGGGTAGAAGGAACTCCGCCCCGGGAAAGGTCAGACCCACGTTATCGCGGCACGTCCGTGATGGCTATAACCATCTCGGGGGAGACGCCATGCCAACCTGACCACTTCACGGCCTGGTTCGGTCGCGCCGTTTCCGGCCGATGGCCACCTCTACCCCAAACGCCATGGCTGCCGATAAGCCGTCTGGAGCAAACGGTTGGCCTCGTCATCGTTCCGGAACCGTTCGGCCACGGGGTCCCAACGCAGTTTCCGGCCGAGCAGGTAGGCGATATTACCCAGGTGGCTCCAGCAAGTCACGCGATGGCCGATCTCGACATCGAGCACGGGGCGATTTCGCGTGGCAATGCACTCCAGCCAGTTGCCCGAGTGGCTATCGCTGCGCTCGAGGTGCAACTCGTCGGGCCGGGTAGGCGAGAGGTCGGCTTGCCCGCGGCTCAGGTGGAAGTCCCAAAAACCGCTCAAGGTGGCCTCGGTACCGACGAAGTCGAGGTTCAACGCGCCGCTTCCCGGTTGTTCCCAGAGCGCGACGAACGGGGGGTCGGCAAACTCGTAGCGCACGCGCAGTTCGACGGGCACGTCGTAGAGATTGTTGCTCGCTCCGCGCCCGGTGGCCTCGATGGTCACCGGACCGGTATGGTCGGCGCCCATCGCCCACGACACCACGTTGAACATGTGGACTCCGTTGTCGGCCAGGGCCCCGCCGCCATAGTCCATGAAGTAGCGATATGTGAAGTGGCACCGCTTGGGATGGTACGCGGCCCAGGGGGCGGGCCCCAGCCAGAGGTCCCAGTCGAGTTGGGACGGGACCGGTTGGCCGGGCTCGGCGGGATAGGTCGGATTGGGCGGATGCGAAAGCCGAACCGTGTGGACCTTGCCCAGCCGCCCGTTGCGCACCCACTCGCAGGCCTGCCGGCTGCGCCCGATCGAGCGGTACTGGCTACCCATCTGCACCACCCGCGCGTAACGCCGCGCCGCCTCGACCATGCGCCGCCCCTCCACAATGGTGCGGCACAGCGGCTTCTCGCAGTAGACGTCCTTGCCGGCCTGGCAGGCCATCACGGTGATCGCCGCGTGCCAGTGGTCGGGCGTGCCGATCAGCACGGCGTCGATGTCGCGCCGGTCGAGAATGCGGCGGAAGTCCTGGTACGCATCGCACCTGCCGATGCGCTGTTGCGCGGCCGCCAAGTGCTGGCGGTCCACGTCGCACACGGCGGCCACGGAGCATCGCGGGTCGTGGTGGATGTCCAACAGCGCCATTCCGCGGCCGCCGCAGCCGATCAAGGCGGCCACGACGCGTTCGCTGGGCGGCCGGCGCTCGGCGCCGGAGGCAACGCACCGGGGCACCAGCGACGGCACGGCCATGCCCAGGGCCGCCTTGGCCAGGAATTCGCGCCGTGCGAGGCGACCTTTGGAGTTCGACATGGAATCCTCCTCCTTCGCGACAAGGTGCCGGCCAATGCGCCGCACCCGGGACGCTCAGAATGTCAACCACTCGATCCCCGCGCGGGTCGCGCGGAATCGCCGGGCGCGGATGCTCGAGCCCTCGCCCTCTTCGTAGTACACGATCAGCACCGAGCCATCCTTCAGGTTGACCATCGAGGGGTAGGCCCCGCCGACCGAGTCGACCACCACGTTGGCGCTCCAGGTCTTGCACTCGTCGAGGCTGTAGTGGAGGCTCGTGGCCGGCACGCGATGAGCCAGCAGGATGATCCCGTCGCGCGTGCGCAGGAAATAGGGGCAGTGCCCCGCAAACCCGATCGGCTTCGAGACGCTCCAGGTCTTGCCTTGGTCGCGCGAAATCGAGAAGCACATCTCGGCGCGCTGGGCGGCGTAGAGCGAGCCGTCGGCCAGAAGGATGACGTCGGTCTCGGCATCGAGCCGGTAGCCGCCGTTGGGGATATCGACCGGCGCCTGCCACGAGCGACCCCCGTCGTCGCTCAAGCCCACGGCCCCGTGGCTGGTGGTGGGCAACTCGCGGTACAACCCGACGATCAGGCGCCCGCCGGGTAGTTCCCGGATCGGAGCGCTGCAATAGTAGTCGGGATAGATCTGCCGCGGCGGCGACCAGCTTGCGCCCAGATCGTCGGAGGTCACGATCCAGGTGCCCAGGCCGATCCACCGCTGCTTGGCGTCGGCGCCCTTGCGCAGCGAGAAGAAGTTGCAGACCAGGCGGCCCGTCGAAAGCTGGACGATCGAGGGGTCGCGGTCGTCGTCGGGGCCATCGTAGAGGGTCTGGGCCTTGGTCCAGGTTCGGCCTTCGTCGGCCGAAGTGCAATACGCGATGCGTCCGCCTCGGGGCAGCTTCTCGTTGGGAAGCGAAACGTGCCCGTAGCCCGCGTAGAAGACGGCCAACAGCCGGCCGTCGCTCAAGCGGCACACGTCGGGGAACGCCTCGTAGGCGCCCGCCCCCGCATCCTCGCACACGTACACGAAGTCCTTGCCCCGTTCGAGACTGGCGGCCTTTGCCGCCACACAGGCCAGCGGCACGGCGGCCCACGCAAGCAAGAAGGTTCGGAGGGTCATGGGTCGAGTCCTGAGGGAGGATCGTGCTGTTGGGGCCCGGAGGGTCCGGCGCCGCGCGGTCCATGATGGCACGCCGGACGCCGTCGGGCAAGCCCCGCGAAGCGGAGTTGGGCCGCGCGCCGTTTGGAGCCGCCTTGCCCAGCCCGGCTGGTTCGGACTATGCTGGGGACGCCCGAAGGAGACAGTCGCCGTGAGCGGTTAGGGCCTGTAAAACAATAAGTTGGGCAATCTTATGGAACCCAAGGAAGCG
>JANLFZ010000040.1:0-15895 GCA_024653385.1 Thermoguttaceae bacterium
CTTGTCTTGCCGCCATCGGCTAACGCGGCACGCGAGGTGGCGGCACCGACACCTTCGGGGTCACCCGCGGCTTTACCCGAGGCGGACCGGGACGCCGGTCCGATCGCGTGGGGCTCAGTTCGCCGCGTGAGGGAGCACGCTACGGTTTATCCAGACCGTGCTCTGGTTTGCTGCGTGGCCCGCCCATGTCCGACCCCGTCTTTCCGTTGCCCGACCCGGCCCCTTCGGTGCCCAAGGACGCCACGTCCACCCAGTGCATTCGGGCGTGGGTTGAGTGGATGGATCTTTGCGAGCAGGTTCTGCTGGCGGGCCTCCGCCGCGAGATCGGCCCCGAGGGCGACCTCCGTGCCGCGTATCGCCGCTGGTATGCGGAACAGATGGAGGAACACGACCGGATGATGGCCCATCTGGCGTCGGAACTTCAGCGACGAGGAGGAAACGGTGGGCGGTAGTCTGGTTCTCAGATCCCTGCGACACGTCTGGGCGACGGTCGTTTCGGACCCCCCACCACGGAACCGCCTTTGCCGAAACTCCCTTCTTAAGCTATCTTTGCGGGATGGCGACTTGGTCTGCCCTTCTTCCTCACCCCGACCACCGACGTGCAACGCCTTGGGTCGTGGCCGCCCTGGTGATCGCGGGCGCGCTGGGGGTCGCCTTGCGCGCATCCGGCCGGCGCGAACTGCACCTGCTCGATGGCGACAGCGTTTGGCGCTTGACGTACGATGTGCGGTTCGACGTGGAGCGCCCGGGGGCCCGAATCCGGGTGGCACTTCCGGCCGACACGCCGCACAGCCGCGTGTTCCGGCAGGACGTATCGTATTCCGATCTAACGGCCGAGCGGATGCGTCCTTCGCGGTCCGAGAGCCGCGAGTTGAGCCTTTCGGCGGTGCGGGCCGGCGAGTACCGCATCGTGGCGCGGCTCGACCTCCACCTGTGCCGCGAAGCCCGGTGGCAGCCCAACGGCCCGGTGGGCCCGCTGCGCGCCGACGATCGGGCGCAGGCCCTACGGGCCACGCCGACGATTCAAGTGAACTCGCCGGCCGTCGAGAATACGTTGCGGAGCCTGCGGAACGCCCCCGGGCGAAGTGCCGACCTGGTGCATGCGCTCTTCGAGTTCTGCGCGTTCGAGCTGGAGCCGGGAGGCGACACGGCCCCCGACGATGCGGCGGGGGCCCTGGAAACCGGTCGCGCAGGCCCGCTGGGGCGCGTTCGGGCCTTCGTGGCGCTGTGCCGAGCGAGCAAGATGGCCGCACGGCTGGTCACGGGCTTCGAGATCCGCGAAACGGCCGGGCTTCGGCCGCACACCTGGGCCGAGGTCCTCGTGGGCGAGGCGTGGGTCCCCTACGACCCGGAAAACGGCTATTCCGGCGAAATGCCACACCGCTTCGTGCCGGTGCGGCGCGACGGCGTCGAGATCGTTCACACCTCGGGCGCGCGCGATCTGGAGGCGAGCTACGCATTGATGCGGCTGCCGCCCGGCTCCGGCCCGTGGGCGAGCCGGCCGCGTCACGTCCTGGACATCCTCGACCTCACCCGGTTGCCCCTCGAGGTGCACCAGGTGCTCTCGCTGATCTTGCTCTTGCCGCTGGGGGCCCTGGTCACCTCGGTCTTTCGCACGATGATCGGCATCCGCACGTTCGGAACCTTTACGCCGGCGCTCATCGCCTTGAGCTTCGTCTTCGCCGACTGGCGGACCGGCGTGCTCGTGTTCGCGGCCGTGCTGGCCCTGGGCCTGGCAAGCCGGTCGTTGCTCGAGCGGCTGAAGCTCTTGATGGTGCCGCGCCTGAGCGTCGTGCTCACGCTGGTCGTGCTCTCGATCGTGTTCCTTGTCTCGGTGTTGGACTACTACGGCCTGACGCCCAGCGCCCAAGCGGTGCTCTTGCCGATGGTGATCCTCACGATGACCGTCGAGCGGTTCTATGTGACCACGGAAGAGGATGGCGTGCGATTCGCCCTGCAACTGCTCGGCGGGACGGTGCTGGTGGCGTTCTGCTGTTTTCTGGTCTTGTGCTGGAACCGGGTGGGACGAATGCTGTTGGCCTACCCCGAGCTGCACCTGTTCACGTTGGCCGCGCTGGTGCTCGTCGGCCGGTACACCGGCTACCGGCTGTCGGAGTTGTGGCGTTTCCGCGATTTGGCCGGCCCCGGCTCGGAGGACCGTCGCGCATGAGTCCTGGCAGGCGATGGTGGGCCTGGCCGCGCGAACTGCGCCGTCGCGGGGTCCTCGGCCTGAACGGGCGCAACGGCGAGTACGTGCTTCCGCACAACCGGCGCGGGCACTATCCCCGCGTCGACGACAAGGCGCTGACCAAGCGGATCTGCGAATCGAAGGGCATCCCCGTTCCCAAGACCTACGCGCTGGTCGAGCGTTACGGCGATCTCGCCCGGCTTCCCGAGATGCTCGACTCGCAGCGGCAGTTCGTCGTCAAGCCGGCCCGGGGCAGCGAGGGTCGCGGGATCGTCGTCGTGGCCGATCACGACGGCAACACGTTCTCGACCGCGGGCGGACGCACGCTCACGCTGGCCGACCTGCGATACCATCTTTCGACGGTGCTTTCGGGCCTGTATTCGTTGGGCGGCCAGCCGGACCGGGCGATCGTCGAGCAGCGGATCGTGCGGCACCCGGCGTTCGAGACCGTGGCGGTCGGCGGCACGCCCGATATCCGCATCATCCTCTACCGCACGGTGCCCGTCATGGCCATGCTCCGTTTGCCCACGGCGGCCTCGCGGGGCCGTGCCAACCTCCACCAGGGGGCCGTGGCCGCGGGCGTCGACCTCCGTACCGGCCGCACCTTCGGCGGCGTGTGCCAGGGCCGCGCGGTCTCGGAACACCCGGATACCGGGGCCTCGATCGACGGCCTGATGGTCCCGTGCTGGGATAGGCTCCTTGCAGCCGCCATGGACCTGGCCGAGGCCGTCGAGCTGGGGTACGTCGGCGTCGACTTCGTGCTCGACAGCACGGTCGGCCCGGTCGTGCTGGAAGCCAACGCCCGGCCGGGATTGGGCATCCAGGTGGCCAACCGGCGGGGTCTGGTGCCGCGACTGGAGTTTCTCGACCGCCAGCCCGAGGCCATGTTCCGGGGTGAACTCCGGCACGAACTCATCGCGCGGCTGGCCGAACTCTGAAGCTCCGGCAGCCCTATGCGGGGCCATCGGAACGGTGGCCTCACGGATCGCAACGAAGCTGGTCGAGCAGGTTCGGATCGCGGATGTAGACCTCGCGGCAGACCTACTTGATGGGTTGGACCCGTTCGCGCGAAGCAGTCGCGCTGCCACGCGGGCCACTCGCCGCAGGCGAGAAGATCCAGCGCGTGGGCCAAGCGAAGCGACTCGCGCGGGTTGACCGGCTCGCACCGGCCCGTGGCGTCCTGTAGCGCCTTGCCGCCGTGTCACGAGCCCGCCGCGGCATTGGCCCCGGCAAGTACCGGAGGAGGGACTTGAACCCTCATGACCCGAAGGTCACTGGATTTTGAGTCCAGCGCGTCTGCCATTCCGCCACTCCGGCTCGCGCGACCGCGCGCCATGCGACTATTGTTACGATCCCAGGTTGACATGGCAAGCGGTACTACCCTTCGGACACCAGCAACACGCCCTGCGGTTCGTTCCCGCGCGTGGAACGGAAGCGGCGCCGTCCACCGAAGTGGGGGGCCTCAATTGTTTGACAGGTGGTGGTCGGGTTCCTAAAATGGAGGTTCTGGGAGTTCACCAACAGGCCGCACCTGAGACTCGCTTGCCGGAGATGAGGCGATGGACACGATCAAAAGGACCGACCTGAATACGTACAAGGAACGGTTGCTCGCGCTACGTGCCCGGTTGCGGGGGGACGTGAGCCAGATGGCCAACGCCACGCTCAAGAAGAACCGCACCGATGGCAATGGCGACCTTTCGAGCATGCCCATCCACATGGCCGACATCGGCAGCGACAATTTCGAACAGGAGTTCACGCTGAGCCTGATGGAATCGGAGGAGGAGACCCTGGCCTATGTCGAGTCGGCGCTCGAGCGAATCGAAGACGGGACGTACGGCACGTGCGAAGCGTGCGGGGTGAGAATTCCCAAGAAACGGCTGGATGCCATTCCCTATGCGACCATGTGCGTCCGATGCGCTGAACAGCACGAGCGCCGCTGAGCCGGGTACCGCGGGCCCGTCCGTTCCGCTGAACCGATACGTGGCGTTCGTTTCCATCACGCTGGCGGGTTGCCTGCTCGATCTGCTGACCAAGGGTTGGGCGTTTCGTTGGCTTGGGCCCCCGCCCGGCCCGCGCTGGTGGTTGATCCCCCATGTCCTCGGCTTCGAGACGAGCCTGAACCGTGGCGCGCTGTTTGGGCTGGGGCAAGGCTGGGTGTTGGTCTTCGCGGCCCTGTCGGTGCTGGCGTTCGTCGCCATTGTCTTGTGGCTTTTTTGGGCTCGGGCCGCGCGCGACCTGCTGCTTACCGTGGCGCTTAGCTGTATTAGTGCCGGCATTCTTGGGAACCTCTACGACCGGCTTGGCGCGCACGGACTCTTGGGAGTCGACGGGGGGCCTGATTACGCGGTCCGCGACTTCATCCTGTTGATGATCTTCGGTTGGCATTGGCCGAACTTCAACCTGGCCGACACGTTCCTGGTCAGCGGCGCGATCCTGCTGTTGTGGCACGCGTACCGGGCAGAGCCGAGTCCCGGGTTACGCGGAGCCGGCGCGGCCCCGTGACACGAGTTCTCGCTGGACACTCCCGCCGTGAGAGGGGTTTTGCGCGACCCGCTGTCGCGCCGGCGGTTCGGGCCAAGCGAGTTGGTTCAGGGAACGGTCGCAATCGCTTTGCTTGCCTTAGCTTGCGCTATCCAATACGATTTGTCTGGGACTTGACCTTCGGCTTGGTGGCACGGGTTTCTGGCAATTGTCGCGTCGGATTCCTTGACTTTCCCCGCTCGAATCGTGTATGATACCGCGGAAAGGGGGGGTCCTATGAAGCTGTCTCGCACGGTCTCCTATGCGTTGCAGGCGACTCTCCAGTTGGCGCAATGCGGCTCCGATACCCCGGTGCCCTGTAGCCGGCTTGCGGCCGAAGGCAAGATGCCAGAGCGGTTTCTGCTCCAGATCCTTCGCAATCTGGTCGCCCATGGCATTCTCGGATCGACGCGCGGCGTGGAGGGCGGGTACACCTTAGAGCGGTCGCCCGAGGAGATCTCGCTGTTGCAGGTGATCGAGGCCATCGAAGGGCCGCTCACGCCGGCCTTGCCCGCCGGAGAAGGCTTGCCGGAAGAGTCGCGCATTCGCCTCGAACAAGCGCTGGCCGAGGTGACGGAGGTCGCCCGGCGCGAACTCGAAGCGGTCAAGCTCGCGCATCTCCTCCCACGACCGCCTTCGCCCGAAGCGCGGACTGTGGGGGGGGCATCGTCCAGCCTTCCGGAGGAGCTTCCCCACTGAACAGCTCGCGTTGCGTTGCTGTCGTGTGGCTGAGATCGGATTCACATCACCACGGGATCGAAATAGGCGATGCGACGTCCTCCCTCCGGGCCGCGGTGCGGGTTTGTCGTCGGGGTGCTCTTGTTCGGGATCGCGCGGTCCGCAGGAACCGCCGAGCCGTTGCTTCCCGAGGCCGTCCCGGTCGAGGGCGAGCCGTTTCGCGCCACGATCGCCACGGTGGATGCCCAATGGCGCGTGACGTTCCGCCGAGAAGGGCGAGACTCCACCATGCCGATTACGGACCTGCTTTTCTGGGGCGCCTGGGTCGAAGCGGAACGCGCGCCGCACGTGGTCCTGGCCGACGGAGGACACCTGATCGCCGACGTGGTCTCGGCCGACAAGGAGACCCTGGTGGCCGATTCGCCAACGCTCGGCGAAATCAGGTTGCCCGTGGCGCTGGCGGCCGGCGTGGTGTTTCGTCCGCCGGCCGAACGGCTTCGCCGGGACCGGTTGTCCGACCGTCTGGTGCGGGCTAGCGGCGATTCCGACCGCGTCATGCTCGTTAACGGGGACGAACTCGGCGGCACCATCGACACGATCGCCAAAGGGCGGCTGAAGCTGCACACGGACGTCGGGCCCGCGGAGATCGAGACCCCTCGGGTGCGCGCGGTGGTGTTCCATCCCGCGCTGCGTCGCCGCGTCGAACGGCAAGGCCCCTGCGTTGTGGTCGGCCTTAGCGACGGCTCGCGGCTGCGCGCCACGGGCCTCGAGGTGGACCAGCGATCGTTGCGCGTGACGATCGCGGGCGGGCTTGCGTGGACGGCCTCGCCCGAGGCGCTCTCGGCGATGCAACCCCTCGGGGGCCGCGTGACGTACCTCTCCGATCTCCAGCCGGCCGAGTACCGCCATGTCCCCTACCTCGACCTGAAATGGCCTTACTGCGCCGACCGCAACGTGCAAGGCGGAATGCTTCGCAGCGGCGGGCGTCTGTACCTGAAAGGACTGGGCGTCCACAGTGCTGCCCGGCTAACCTACCTTCTCGCCGAGCCCTATCGCCGATTCGAAGCCGCGCTGGCCGTCGACGACGAGACTCTCGGCAAGGGAAGCGTGGGGTTCCGCGTGTTCGTCGACGGGCGTCCGCGGTACGCCAGTCCGCCAATCCGCGGCGGGCAGGCCCCGGTTCCCATCTCCGTCGAACTGGATGGCGGGAAACGGTTGGATCTCGTCGTCGATTTCGCGGAACGGGCCGATGAACTAGACCACGCCGATTGGCTCAACGCCCGCCTGGTCCGGTGAGAGGCCCCGCGCACCGCCGACCTGTTTCCGTGAACGGTTGCCACGACCAAGCCGCGAGAGCACGGCGCACGAGGCTGCCCCTGGGTTCCATCGTAAGGTGCACATCCATGTTCGCTGCCGATCCGGCATCACGCCGCACTGGTTTCCTTCTCGTCCCGGCGACCGTGCTCGTTCTGGTCGCCACGCATGGCGACGGCGCCGAGCCGGTGGTCCATCGCCTCCGGTCGGATCGGCAGTCGGGCGAGACGCTCGTCAAGGTCCTTGTGCCGGATCGCCGCGAGCAAGGCAGTCGTTTCCCGGTCCTGTATGTCCTGCCCGTCGAGCCGGGCGAAGAACGGCACTACGGCGATGGGTTGGAGGAAGTCGTCCGGCACGATCTCCACAACAAGCATCGGGTGATCTGCGTGCTGCCGACGTTCTCGCGGCTTCCGTGGTACGCGGACCACCCCAGCGACCCTGGGTTGCGGCAGGAGAGCTACTTGCTCCACGACGTGTTGCCCTTGGTCGAACGTTCCTACCCCGCCCGGACCGACCGCGAGGGAAGGCTCTTGGTGGGCTTCAGCAAGTCGGGATGGGGGGCGTACAGCCTCTTGCTGCGTCACCCCGACGTGTTTGGCAAGGCCGCGGCCTGGGACGCTCCGCTTACCGAGACCGCGCCGCAGCGCTTTGGCATGGGGCCGATCTTCGGCACCCAGGCGAACTTCGAGAACTACCGCATCACGTCGCTGTTGGCCCGGCGGGCGAGCGACTTGGGCCCAAGACCCCGGCTTGTGCTCTTGGGCTACGGCAACTTCCGCGAGGCCCACGTGGCGGCCCACCGTCAGATGACGGCTCTGAACATTCCGCACGTCTACCGCGATGGCCCGCAGCGCAAACACGACTGGCATAGCGGCTGGCTCGCCGAGGCCGTGGCAGCGCTGATGGCGGCGCCATGAGGCAAGGGCGCTTGCGCTTCCTTGCTCTCTCATGTTTGCCCAACTTATTGTCTTGCAGGCCCTAACCGTTCCCCAGGCTTCTTGGGCGGAGCGTGCGGGCCAATCCCATGCCTGCCCTATGCCTTCGCCAGCACGCAGGCGCGGCACCAACGGACCTTCGGCTGATCGGCCACCGCCAAGCCCAATTGCTCGGCGGTCTTCACGGTGGCATCGAACTGCCGCCCGGAGACATGCAGCCGGGGTTCGGCGATGAAGAAACGGCCGCCGGGGCGAAGCCGGGCCTCGATCTGCCCGAGCAAGCGCCGGGCGTCGGGGACCTCGTGGATCATGGCGAAGGCCAGCGCGAAGTCCACCGCGGCGTCGATGCCCAGGTCGTCCGCCTCGCAGCGGTGCGTCTGGATGCGATCGGACAGGCCGGCCTTCTTGGCCCGACGTGCGAGCACCTCGAGCATTTGGGGCTGAAGGTCCACGGCTAGGACGGTTCCCTCCGGGCCGACCAGCCTGGCCATGGCGATCGAGAAGAAGCCCATGCCGCATCCCACGTCCAGAACCGTCATCCCGGGCCGCAGGTACGGCGCGAGGATGGCCTCGGGGTTGTGGAGCAATCGCCGGAAGCGGTTGTCGATGAAGTAGCCGCCCCACCAGGGGCAGACGTAGGTGGCCATTGCGCGGCATCCTCTAGCTTGGCCGGCCCGACTACGGCCGGTTGTCTACCGATCGCGCCGGCGCGGCGGTGCCGCCGTTGCGGGAGGCCGCTTCGAGCATGGCGATCGCTTCCGGGCGCGGCGTGTTGTTCGCGGCGTCCCAATAGGGCGAGATGCGACGGAGATTGCTCACGACCTGGGGGAAGACCTCGATGATCCGGTCGATGTCGGCCTCGGTGTTGTAGCGGCTGAAGCTGAAACGGATCGAGCCGTGGACCGCGGTAAAGGGCACCCCCAGCGCGCGCAGGACGTGCGAGGGCTCCAGCGATCCCGAGGTGCAGGCCGAGCCGCTCGACGCGCAGATGCCCGCGGCACTCAACTGGTAGAGCATCCCCTCGCCTTCGACGAAGTGGCAGGAGATGTTCAGCGTGTTGGGCAATCGGGGAGCGCGCCGGCCGTTGACCTGAACCCAGGGAATGGTCGCCTCGAGGGCCTGTTCGAGCCGGTCGCGCAGGGCTCGGATTCGGGTGGCTTCGTCGTCGAGGTTCGCCGCGGCCAGTTCGAGGGCCTTGGCTAACCCCACGATGTACGGCACGTTTTCGGTGCCCGCGCGGCGGCCCTCCTCCTGGTGTCCCCCGATGAGCAACGGCCGCATGGGCGTTCCGCGACGCACGAACAGCGCGCCGATTCCCTTGGGCGTGTGCAGCTTGTGTCCGGAAAACGAGAGAAGATCGACGTGGCGGAACTCGCCTTCCAGGTCGATCGGCAGCTTGCCGACCGACTGGGTCGCGTCGGTGTGGAAGACGATCGCCGGGTCGATTTCCTTGGCGATCCGGGCCAACTCGGCCACGGGAAAGATCACGCCCGTCTCGTTGTTGGCGTGCATGATCGTCACCAGGAGCGTCTCGGGGCCGATCGCCCGGATGTACTGGCGGAGGTCGAGCTTCCCGTCGCGGTCGACCGGAAGGAAGGTCACGGGATGGCCCTGGCGCTGGAGGTCCTTGCAGACCTCGAGCACGGCCGGGTGCTCGACGGCCGTGGTGACGATCTGGCGCCGGCCCGGCACGGCCTTGGCCACCCCCACGATCGCCGTGTTGTTGCTCTCCGTGGCGCACGAGGTGAAGATGAATTGGCGCGGGTCCGAGACCTTGAAGAAATCGGCCACGGCCTTGCGCGCCCGGACCACGGCCTCGTGGGTCTTGCGGGCCGGCTCGTACATCGAGCTGGGGTTGAAGAAGTCGTGCGTGAGAAACGGCGTCATCGCCTCGACCACTTCGGGGGCGATCGGCGTGGTGGCGTTGTTGTCGGCGTAGATGAGGCGCATGGGAAAACTCAAACCTGCACGACTCGAATCCGCTCGTCGACCAGGTCCTTGAGGGTCTTCTCGACCATCAACTTCAAGGTTTGGCCGGCGCTGGCGCAGCCGGCACAGGCTCCTTCGAGCCGGCAAAAGACGAGGTTGTCCTTGATGTCGATGATCTCGACATCGCCTCCGTCGTGGGCGAGCATGGGGCGGACGATCTCGTCGATGGTCTTCTCGATCCGTTTGGCGTACTGGTAGGGCGACAGGGCCGGGGGCGAGGGGGCCGGCTCCGGCGGAGGCTGACGTTCGACCTTCGGAACCACGCGCAGGCGCGTGCCCGAGGCACCCCACACCTCGTTGAGCAGGTCCTGCAGCCCGCCCGGAGCGTGATGGCACGCCATGCACGCGCCGCCCGCCTTGGTGGCCCCGGTGATCTCCGGGATGGTCCGCAGGTTGAGTTCCTCGATTTTCCGCCGCAGGTAGGGCTCGCTGAGTCCGAAGCACTTGCAGACGATTCGGCCCTCTTTCTCTTCGTCGGCGTGAATCCGGACACCTAGCGACTCGAGGTCCACGCCACGTTTCTGGGCCCAGTTGAAGACCGCCGATTCCAGGGCCTCGGCGCCCATCACCGAACAGTGGATTTTCTGCTGCGGAAGCCCGTCGAGAAACTTCACGATGTCTTCATTGGTGATGCTCAGGGCCTGGATCGGCGTGTAGCCGCCCTGCTCGATCAGCGTGCAAAGGGCCTCGGAGGACGCAATGGCCGACGTGCAGCCGAAGGTCAGATAGCGGGCCTCGGTGATCACATCCTTGGTGGGGTCCGTCGGATGCCGCCGCACGCGAAAGGTAAAACGCATCGAGTCGCCGCAAGCGATCGATCCGTGTTCCCCAAAACCGTCCGGGTTCTCGATCTCTCCCAAGTGGGTCCCCGGCTTTCCGTGGACCGCGTCCATGAAAAGCTGCTTCGTCTTCTCGCTGTACTCCCACGCCATTTCCAAGGTCTCAACGGCCGATTGCAGTCATCACGCTAATTGTATCAGCATGGCAAAGCGACGACTCGGGGGCAAGGGCTTTTCTCCGTGGCCCCCAGGAAACGGGGGAATCCGAAGCCCCGCGGGCCCGTTTGGCCTTGCCTTGCCGCGCGATTATAATGGAGCCCCATGATTGCCACGGCCACGATACCGCTGCTTCGGGAACTTCGCCGCCGCCTGGGCGCCGAGAACGTGCTGGGTGCGCCTTCGGAACTCGTCGTCTACGAATGCGACGGTTTCACGATCGAAAAGAACCGGCCCGACGCGGTCGTCTTTCCCCGTTCGACCGAGCAAGTCTCGGAGGTCGTGAAGCTCTGCGCTCGCTACGGCGCGTCGATCGTCCCCCGGGGCGCGGGCACGAGCCTGGCCGGCGGGTGCCTTCCGGTGGGCGGGGGCGTGGTGGTCATGCTCACCCGGATGAAGCGAATCCTGACGATCGACCTCCGCAACCGAATGGCCGTGGTCGAGGCCGGCGTGCCCAACCTCGAATTGAGCCGGGCCTTGGCCGGCAGCGGGTTCCACTTCGCTCCCGACCCGTCGAGCCAGACCGCCTCGACGATCGGCGGCAACGTGGCGACCAACGCCGGCGGGCCCCACACGCTGAAGTACGGCGTCACACTGAACCACGTGCTCGGCCTCGAGGCCGTGCTGGCCGACGGCTCGGTGCTCCAGATCGGCCCGGTGCCCGATCCAGCCGGACTCGACCTCCTCGGCGTGCTCGTGGGGAGCGAGGGAACCCTGGCGATCGTCACCAAGGTCTGGGTCCGGCTGACGCCGAATCCGGAGGACTACCGCACGCTGCGGGCGATTTTCACGTCGGTCGACGACGCGACCAACGCCATCAGCGACATCATCGCGGCGGGCATTCTTCCCGCGGCCATGGAACTGATGGACCAGGGCATCATTGCCGCGGTCGAAGAAGCGTACCGCTTCGGCTTCCCTCTGGATGCCAAGGCCATCGCGGTGATCGAAGTGGACGGGCCGGCGGCGGGACTCGACGAGCAGGAACGCCGCGTCGAGACGATCTGTCGCCGGTGGAACGCCCGCGAGGTGCTTCGGGCCGCCGACCCGCGGCAACGCGAACTCCTGTGGAAATGCCGGAAGATGGCCGTCGGGGCGGTCGGCCGGCTCAGCCCCAGCTACTGCATCCAGGACGGCGTCGTGCCGAGGACCCGGCTGCCGCACATCCTCCGGCGGATCGCCGAGATCGGAGCCAAACACCGGGTGCGGATCGTCAACGTGGCCCATGCGGGCGATGGGAACGTTCACCCCATCCTCTTGTTCGACGAGCGCGACCGCGACGAGGTCGCCCGCGTCCTGGAGGCCGGCCGCGAGGTGCTCGCCGAGTGCATCGCCAGCGGGGGCAGCGTCACCGCCGAACACGGCATCGGCGTGGAAAAACTCGACTTCATGAGCCGACTGTTCGCCCCAGCCGACCTCAAGGCCATGCGCCGGCTGCGCGAGGCCTTCGATCCCGCCGGCCGGCTGAACCCCGGCAAGCTGTTACCATCCGAATGCGGTGCCTCGGCCCAGACGTGAGTCCTTCGATGCTTCCTCTAAGCGAAACCGTCACCCCGGCCGATCGGAACGAGTTGGCCGACCGGGTGCGCCGCGCGGCCGAGCAAGGTCAGCCCGTGTATCCCCTCGGCGGCGGCACGAATCTAGCCTACGGGGCCGCGCCCAGCGAGCCCGGACTTGGCCTTTCGTTGGCCGGGCTGGAAAGGCTCGTCGACTATCCCGCGCGCGACCTGACGATCACCGTCGAAGCCGGCATGACGCTCGCCACGCTGGCCGAACACCTGGCGGCCGAGGGCCAGCAACTGCCGGTCGACGTGCCGTACCCCGATCGGGCCACGGTCGGCGGCGCCGTGGCCACCGGCGCGGGAGGGCCGCGGCAATACCGTTGGGGCACCTTGCGCGACTACGTGATCGGCCTGTCGGCCGTGGATGGCTGCGGAACGCTGTTTTCCGCGGGCGGCCGGGTGGTCAAGAATGCCGCCGGCTACGACCTCTGCCGCCTGTTGACCGGCTCGCTTGGCTCCCTGGCGGTGATCGTCCAGGTAACGTTGATGGTCAAGCCGCGCCCGCAATGTTCGGCCTTGGCCGCTTGCCCGATCCCCGATTGGGACACCGCGGAGCACCTGCTGGCCGGCCTGGTCCGAACGCAGACGCTGCCCTCGGCCATCGAACTGCTGGCAGGTCCGGCATGGCGCGACGCTCCGTCGCTGGGACCGCTGCCCGCCGGCGCCGTGGCGTGGCTGGCCGTCGGTTTCGAGGGAACCGACGCCGAGGTCCGGTGGATGCTTGCCCGGCTTCGTGCCGAATGGGGCGAGACAGGGGCCACGGTGGCCGCAACCCTTCTCGACCGCCAGGCCGACCCGCTGTGGAAGGCACTGACCGAGTTCCGCCAGCCGGGGCCGGAACGGATCGCCGACGGCTCTTGCGCGGCGGAAATCCGTGTTTTGCCGGGCCATGTGGTCGAGACCGTCCGCCGCGTGCTGAAGATCGACGGAATCGCCTCGATCCTGGCGCACGCCGGCAACGGAGTGGTGCTGGCCCACATCCCCGCTGCCGCCGTCGCGGGACTGCGCAGCGCGTTTCGTGCCTCGGGCGGATCGCTCGTGGTGGCCAGCGCCCCGGCCGGCACGACGCGCGACGTGGCCACGGTTTGGGGACCCCCACCTGGTGGCTGGACCGTGATGCAGGCCCTCAAGTGCCGATTCGACCCCAAGGGCATTCTCAACCGGGGCCGTTTCCTTGTTGCGGATGGGTGCCGATGAGCGATCTCAAGAACCCGGGCGAAGGGATCGACTTCGGGTTGTTCCTCGACTGCGTCCATTGCGGGCTGTGTACCTCGGCTTGTCCCACGTACACCGAGCTGGGGGACGAAAACGACGGCCCACGCGGCCGGGTCTATCTGATGCGCCAAGTCGCCGAGGGACGCTTGGGTCTCGACGCCCGGATCCGCAAACACCTGGATCTGTGCCTCGACTGTCGGGCCTGCGAGACGGCTTGCCCGTCGGGCGTGCATTACGGCCGGCTGATCGAACCCTTCCGGCTGGCGGTCGAAGAGGCCGAACACCAGCGCAGCGTGGTGAAGCGCTACGACTGGTTCCGGCAACTGGTCTTGTTTAGGCTGTTCCCCTATGCCAACCGCATCCGCCTGGCGATGACGCCGGTGCGCTGGCTCCAGCGTCTGGGCATTTACGGCTGGATGGAGCGCCTGGGCCTGTTCAAGCTCGTTCCCGGCCGGCTGGGACACATGGTCACGCTGGTCGGCCCGCTGGTCGATCAGGGGCCGAAGCTCCCGAAATTTCTGCCTGCCAAGGGGCGACGGCGAGCCCGGGTGGCGTTCTTCGTGGGTTGCGTGGCCGAGGCCATGTTCCGGCACACCCATTGGGCCACGCTCCGGGTGCTCCAGGAGAACGGGTGCGACGTGCTCATCCCCGAGGGGCAAGGATGCTGCGGGGCGATCCACTTCCACGCCGGTTCCAGCGACGGCGCCCGGAAACTGGCCGATGCCAACGTCGCCGCGTTCGATTTGGCCGAGATCGACGCCGTGATCGTCAATCACGGGGGCTGCGGGGCGATGCTCAAGGAATACGGCCTCCATTGGCACGACGACCTCCAGCCGGCGCGCCGGCGCTTCGCCGAGAAAGTCAAGGACATCAACGAGTTTCTCGATCAACTGGGCCTGGTGCCGCCCTCCGGCCGGATCGAGGCCACGGCCACGTACCACGACGCGTGCCACCTGGGCCATGCCCAGAAGGTCCGCGAAGCACCGCGGCGGCTGTTGGCGCAGATCCCGGGGCTTGCGTTGCGGGAACTGCCCGAGACCGAGATCTGCTGCGGTTCGGCGGGCACGTACAACCTCAATCAACCCGCCATGGCCCAGCGCCTGATGCGCCGCAAGCTCGAGAACATCCTCAAGACCGGGGCCCAGATCGTGCTGGCCTCGAATGCCGGGTGTCTGTTGCAGATCGGCCGCGAGGTGCGCCAACGGCGCGCGCCGCTGGTGGTGCTCCACCCGATGGATCTGCTCGATATGAGCTACCGCGACGCGAAACCGGCTATCGCGTCCACTCCAGCCCGACGGTAAGCCCCTGGAAGAAGAACCCGCCCTCGGCGTCGATCTTGCCCGGGGTGATGGCCTGGTCCGGGGCCAAGGCCACGCCCGTCAACCACGCGATGTCGTAGGCCGCGTGGACCGCCAGGTTCGGGCGCAGCTTGTAGTTGCCCACCACGCCGAACTCGATCAGGCCGGCCAATTCGGTGTTGCTGTCGCGGAACGCGACGCTTCGGTCGCCGAACACCGGATCGGCCGTGACGACGTGCGCCTCTTGCTCCGCCATGTTCACCAACGGCGCGACCTTGAAGCGGAACCCCCATTCCCACACGCACTGCCGGAACATCAGATCGGTGCCGATCTGAAAGCCGAGCAGATCGTTGTCGGTGCGGGTGACGTAGGTTCCCGTGGCCACCGCGTTGACGAGGTCGCCGGGATCGCCCAGATCGCCGTCGCGATTGGCGTCCACGTTGAGCACGCTGCGCCCGTCGAGTTCGAATCGCTCGGCTGCGTCGAAATACCGCAGGCCCACCAGGAACGACCAGTAGTTGCCCGGTTGGCATTCGCGTTGCCACCGGCCGCTCGGATGCAGGACGAGCCGGTCCGGGCGTCCGCGCGGGCGCAGCACAAGGTTCAGCTCGGCACTTTCCAGGCGCGAGTTGTACCGGGCAGCCATCGCGTTGGCCCAGTCAAGGCCCACAAAGCCTCCGCCAAAGGGGCTATTGAGCGGGCCGTGAACCACCAGTCCGACAGGACTGTCCTGCGCCACCACGTGCGTCGAGGCGATCTCGTCCTTGGCCACCCAACTGTTGAAGCCCCAATAACCGCCCTGGGCGAACCAGTCGAAGTTGCGCTCGTCGCGGCCGAGATAGCGTTCCAGCGTCGCGTAATAGCCGGGCGCAATGTCGAAGCTGAGCGACTTGCCGGTCATGGCGGAACGAAATCCTCCCGAAACCGCTTCCGTGGCCAGCGTCGCGTCGCTGGCGCGGGTGCGGCCCAGAATCCGAACCGCCTGGATCGTGGACCAAAGCGGCGGGCACCCGCTGCCGCCTCCGCAGTACGCGCAACACGGCCCGAACGCGTCCAGACCGCCTGGCGGCGAGGCGGTCGGATCGTCGCCCCATGGGCGCACCCCCTCATCATGGCTCAACGACTGGGAGGGGCTTGCGGTCGCATCGCGCGCGTACTCGGGATCCAGCAACAGACCCTGTTGGGCGTTGGCCGAAGCCACCAG
>JANLFZ010000040.1:15905-18176 GCA_024653385.1 Thermoguttaceae bacterium
GTTGGGCTGGTGGCTTCGGCCAACGCCCAACCACCATGCAAGCCAAGCCGACTAGCGCGTGTCGCCGAACGACGGTGTCCACCAGGGTGCCCTCCGAACGGTTCGCGGGGACTCACAGGTCCATCATCGGCCATTCCAGGGCTGCACAACAGGAATAATCGGCAAACTCGACGCAATCGCCAGGATTTTAGGCAGCTCTTTTAGGGAGATACCGTCCCCTCCGTTCATGTGTTGCGTGTTGGTCGTCCACGACGATGCCCGTCGGTGTCGAAGGCTTGCGGCGTCTCGCCAAACGCGCCCCCATCTGGTAGTATGAAGTCCTTTGCCCCCCACTGGCTCTTGGCGAAGGCGCGCAAGTCTAATGGCCGTCGATCCTTACTGTCTTTGTCCTGGCGGAACCGGCGAGAAGATCAAGTTTTGTTGCCCCGATTTGGTGGCCGAACTGGACCGCATCGAGCGGATGCTCGATGGCGAACAGTACCAGGCGTGTCTCGATTTCGTCACTCGGCTGGAAGAAAAGCACGGGGGCCGGGCGTGCCTCTTGGCTGCCAAGGGGCTTCTGTTGCGCGTGCTGAACCGGTTGGAAGACGCGCTGGCCAACGCCAATGGGTTCATTCAGCGCCACCCGGAAAATCCCATTGCCTGGACCGAGTTGGCCATGGCCACCGCGGTCTTGCAAAGGGGGAGCGCCGCGATGGATGCGCTCGAGAAGGCGCTGGCGCTGTCGGGCGAGCGGATTCTCCCCGACGTCTACCAGATGCTTGGCCTGGTGGCGAGCTTCCTTGCGGCGGAGAACGACTACCTCGCAGCCAGGGCGGTGTACACGCAGCAAGCCTTGATCAACCCGCGCGACGCGCGTCCTCGATTGGCGCTGGGCGAGTTGAACACGGACCCCCAAGTGCCGCTTTGGGTCAAGCAACTGGACAACCTGGCACCCTGTCCCAATGGTGCCTCCTGGAAGGCGGAGTTCGACACGGCGCGGCTGATGGCGATCCGCGGCCAGTGGTCGGCGGCCGGCGCGGCGTTTAGCGCCCTGGTCGAGAAGGCGGGCGATCTTCCGGCGATCTGGCACAATGTCACGCTTGCCCGCGCCTGTGCCGCCGACAACGCCGGGTGCGCCGAGGCGGCCCGTAAGTACGCCTCCCTCGACCTGCCGTTGGAGGACGCCGCGGAGCTTGAGGCCTTGGCCTTGTTCCTCCGCGAGGACGCGCTGGGCGACTCGATGGGGCTGTATCGCCTCGAATACCCGGTCCTGGATGTCGATGCCCTGGAGATCGCTTTGACCTCCGATCGGCGCGTGGCAACGGAGCGCGTCGACCCGGCCTCGTGGGAGGGCGAACCGCCCCCGCCCAGAGCCGGCTACGTCTTCCTCGACCGCGTGCCGCCCGATTCCTCGGCCGATCTGACGGTCGAGAAGATGGCGCTGGTGATCGGCCAGGCGTTTCTGTTCGGCCGGCAAACCGACCGCCCACCGCGGCTGGTGGTCGAAGACGTCTCGGCCGACAACCTCGATGCGCTCAAGGAACTGCTGGCCGGGGCCTGCGGCGGCCATCTCGGCCCGATCGATGTCGAACAGATCGAAGTTCGGGTCTCGCGCACCGCGCTGATGCTTCGCCGGCAATGGGTAACGCCCCCCGGCATGACCCAAGCCCAGTTCCGCCAGTTGGCGACGCAGTACCACCACGACTTCCTGCTCCACCAATGGCCGAAGATCCCCCTGGGCGCGCTGGATGGGAAGTCGGCCGAGGAAGCGGCAGCCGACGACGGCTTGCGGCGGCGCGCCCTCGGCGCGGTGCTGGTCTTGGAATTCTGGCTCGAACGTCTCGCCGTCCCCTTCGACGGCAACGCATTGAGGACCCGTCTGGGCCTTCCCACGCGCGATCCCATCGACCCCGAAACGACACCGCCGGAGTCGATTCCCCTGTCGCGCCTCGATCGGGTCATTGTCGAGAAGTTGACCGACGAGCAGTTGTTCGCCGCGTTTCGCCGGGCGGTGGGGTTCGGCGCGAGGGCTGCCACGCGTAAACTTTCCCTGGCCATCGTCGATCGGCCTTCTTCGGTCGGGCGTCCCGAGCGGATCGGCGCGCTGGGCTTCGCCGCCAGCGAGGAACAGTATCGGGATCCCGAGAAGTCGCTGGCGTACCTCGACGAAGGACGCCGGGCAACCGTCGCGGCGGGCAACTCGTGCGCCCAGTGGGACCTGATGGAGTTCTCGCTCTTGCTCCGGACCGGGCAGGCGGACGCGGCGGAACGGGTGTATCGCCACCTCGA
>JANLFZ010000040.1:18186-21493 GCA_024653385.1 Thermoguttaceae bacterium
CCACCTCGAACGCCAGCACATCGACGAACCCGGCGTGGCGGAATCGCTCGCGCGGCTGTTCATGGCCATGGGGCTCTTGCAACCCGACGGCACGCCCGGCGCGCCGGCCCCCCAAGCCGCCGAAAAACCCGCCATCGTCGTCCCCGGCGGCGGCGACGCCGACAAACTCTGGACCCCCGACTCCGCCGCCGCCGCGGGCGAGAAACCCAAGCTCTGGACGCCGGGCATGGAGTAGCCGCGTCGCAACGTGCCAACCGGCCCAGGCAGCCGCCTCGGCAACGGCGGCCGCGCCCTCCGCAACGCGGACACCCATCGCCGATCGCTCGGGCGACGGCGACCGCCGCGGCTGGCTATAATGCACGGTAGGCGACCCTGGCAACCTCTACGGAGGACTACACCATGCCAGTGCATGACTGGACCCGCGTCGATGCAGGGATCTTCCACCACTTCCACCATGGCTGGATCGCCGAGATCGCGCGAGCCTTGAACCGTGGTGTCCTCCCGCCCGGCTATTACGCCTTGGCCGAACAGCACGCGGCCGGTTTCGGTCCGGATGTGCTCACGCTTCAGGGGATCGGCAACAACGATGTCGATGACGCCGACGAGGGCGATGCCGGTTCGGCGCCGTCGCCCGCGGGGGGCGTGCTGCTGGCCGAGCCCAGGCTCCGGCCCACGGCCGAGACCGATATGGCCTTCTACCGTCGCAAGCAGAACCTGATTGCCGTGCGCCACGTGAGCGGGGACCGCTTGATCGCCGTGGTCGAGGTGGTATCGCCGGGCAACAAGGCCGGCCGGAATTCCCTGCGGTCGTTTGTCGCGAAGGCGGCGGAACTGCTCGAACGGGGCATTCACCTGCTGATCCTCGACCTGTTGCCGCCTGGACGTCGCGATCCGCAGGGTCTTCACGCCGAGATTTGGGAGGAAGTCGCCGGCCAGGAATACACGGCGCCCACCGACAAACCGTTGACGTTGGCGGCCTATGAGAGCGGCCTGACCATCCGAGCGTATGTGATACCGGCCGCCGTGGGAGACGTCCTTACCGACATGCCGCTGTTTCTGGAACCCGACAAGGCCGTGGACGTTCCGCTGGAAGCAACCTACAACGCCGCCTTTGCCGAGGTACCCCAGCGATGGCGACGCGTGCTGGAAGGATGATGGCCTCCCCGCCGGAACCAAGCCGATACCCAACACTGGCGCGGGCGGCCGTTGACGAGCCGTCATGGCGCGGGCCCTAAGCCACGAAAAGCCGCTTGGTCAACACCGTGGCGTACGAGCCGCGCGGCAAATCGAAACGAAGCACCAGCGCTTGCCGGCCGGGGGAAAGCTCGTCGGCTCGACATTGGATGTCCAGCCCCTCGGGGACCATGAGGGCTGCCCGGTCGCCCTTGGAGAAGAACGTGCGTCGGGGGTACTTCAGGCGGAGTCGGCACCACGGGAGTCCTTCGGCCGCGAGGACCCGATCGGCCAACTGCTTGACCGGCCCTTCTTCCAGCCGCGTGCGTGCTGCCGGCAGAGGGAGACGCCACCGGGCGAGCAGTTCCCGATCTTGGGCATCCAGCTCCCTCGGAAAGGGCAAAGTCCAACGCCCGATCGCCACGTCAACGAGTTGTTCGGCGCGGCAGTGGTCGCGCAGCAAGCGCGCAAGCATCCGGTTCCACAGATAGCTCTGAAACGCGGCGGCGTAGAGGCTGCGAACGTCGCCCCGAAGCACCTCGCATGCGCCGCGGAAATCGCCCGGACGAAGAGCCAGGTACGCGGCGACCTCGCGCCACGGCGAGCGGCGAAGCTTCGTGCGGCAGCGGTCCCACTGGCCCCAATGCTCGCGCACCAACCGCCGGGCCGCGCGGTCCTCCGGCCGGTCGTGCGGATTGGGATCGGCCAAGGCCAACCACATCGCCCGCTCGTAATCGCCTTCGCACCACGCCCGCGCGATGAACTCGCCTGATTGGCCGATCGATCCAAACCGTTGCTGGTCGAAGTAGTTGGGCAGTCCGTCGCGGCCGATCCGATCGACGGCCTGCCGGGCGCGCTCCATGTCGTCACGGTCGAGGTCACGGAGCGTGATGCAAAACCGGTTCCCCGTGATATCGTCCGACGCGAACGGCCGCGATGCCTGACCCTGGTACGCCAGCTTGAAGTTGGTCTGTTCGAGCGTGCGCCGCGGCCCACGCTCGATCGTGATCCACTGGGTCGTCAGTGCGTGCCGGTCCTTCAACCCCCCACAGGAAATCTGCCCGCGGCGAATCTTCCACCGCCGGGCCACCGCTTCGAGGACCTCGGGCGTACCCAGCCCTCGCTTCGTCAGCCGGTAGACCGCAAAGGGACCGCCGTCGGGCACGAACTCCGAGAGTTCGTCGACCTGGAAGTCCTCGGGCAGGCTCTTCAGCTTCATAGACGATCTGGTCAGGGATCCTCTGAATTGTACCCTTGGCAGTTATTGCCCGCGCGTCGGCAGCGTAAAACGCGCCGACGGGGTTCATGGTGCGGGGGTGCATTTCAGCTCTTGCGGATTTCGGTAGGTAGTCTAGGGGGTTGGGCCGGCGGAGGAACGCACATCCGAGGCGATTTTTTTGGAGGTACTTGCTCAGCCGGCCGTGGTCACTCAGCGCCGCGGCCGGAACCTGGAGGATCGCCTCGGCACCCTCGGGGTTGTTCCAGAACATCTCCGTCCGCTTCACGCGGTCGCGCGCTTTTCGCCAGGCGAACAACGGACCGCCCGTGCGGCTGGCCGGGAAGCGTTCGTGGCCCAGATCGCCCAGAGGCGCGTCGTGCCACGCCGCACCGCCGGGGCCTCCTGCCCAGGACAACCGTCCCCCAAGAGCAAAGCCAAAGGGGTTCGGCCGTCTCGTGCGGCCCGGGCACCGCCGCGAGGTCGTGGTCCAGGGACGAGTCCCCGCCCTTGGCCCCCCTGCCCTGCCCTGCCCTGCGCTGCCCTCTCCTCTCTTCCGAGGTCGAAGAAACCACGGAACACATCGAGCCGCGCCGGTTGACACGGACAGGGGCAGGCGTAGTCCTTCACCAGGCCGACCGGCGGTCTCAAGGAGCGAGGGAGACCTTCGGTCCCGGCGTCGGCGGGGTCAGGAGACCCGCGCCGAGCGCGGAGCTTCGGTCCGGGCGTCGCCGCGGCCCCCTCTTTCGGATGGATTTTCAAGAAAATCGCCCGCTGGCTTACACGGCGCGCCTGGTCGTTACATCAAGTAGATAGAGGGGCCTCGTCCGTCGGCCGGCGCGTTTCGCGGCGCGAGGCCGGCGACCAATCGCCCCCAATCCCCAATCCCCAATCCCTAATCCCTTCAAGGAGGGGCAG